>NZ_JAAGLX010000090.1:0-9414 GCF_010548325.1 Streptomyces sp. SID13666
GCCGGTGGCGGCCACGATGCGCCCCGGATCGGTCCACAGCCCGCGGCGCCCCCAGTACCCGGCCGCCGCCTGCCGCACCGCCGGGCTGCCGCCGGCCGGTTCCGGCCCGCCGCCGCCCACGAGGTGCGCGGTCCAGTACGCGGGGACGGGCAGCCCCGGATCGGGCCTGAGGTCGTACGGGGTCGTCCCCTGCATCCGTGCCTCCGGTGGGTCAGTGGCTGCGGCCACCTTCCCAGTCGGCGCGCGCGCCACAGGAGTGCCATGCCCTCCCGCCACGCCGCCCACCCGTTTGCGCCGGGGCCGGGTTCCTCCCGATCCGACCGTGAGCGGCTCGGAGCTGCCTCGGGTCCGACTCGGGTGCGGCTCGGTTCCCGCTCGCGAGCGGCTCCCTCAGAAGCCGCCGAGCAGGAGTTCCGGCAGGTCGCGCATCTCGTCGAAGACGACCGTCCCCGGCCCTTCGAGCCAGGCCCGCGGCGTGAGCCCGCCGTAGTAGCCGAAGGCGCGCATACCCGCCGCGCGGGCCGCTTCGACGCCGTAGCGGCTGTCCTCGACCACGACGCAGCGGGCCGGGTCCGCGCCCAGCGCGCGGGCCGCGTGCAGGAACAGGTCGGGGGCGGGCTTGCCGTGCTCGACCTCGGACGCGCTGAAGATCCGGCCCTCGAAGCGGGAGTGGAGGCCGGTGAGGCCGAGCGAGTGCCGCAGTCCCGGGTGGGTGTTGCTGGACGCGACGCAGGTGGGGAGGGTGATCAGGCCGAGGGCTTCGGTGATGCCGTCCACGGCGGTCAGTTCGGCCTCGAAGGCCGACCGGTACCAGGGCCGGTAGCGGTCGTACCAGCCCTCGGGGAGCGGCCGGCCGAGCTGCTGCTCGATCGCGGCGGTCATGTCGCGGTGCGAGCGGCCGACGAACCGTTCGACGATCTCGGCCTCGGTCAGCGGCCAGCCGAGTTCGGCCAGCATCAACGCGTCGACGCGGACGGCGAGGCGCTCGCTGTCCACCAGGACACCGTCGCAGTCGAAGATCACCAGGTCTATTCGATCATCAGCCACCCGGGCATCCTAGGCGAGCGGGGTGGTATCGATGGCCGCTGCCCGGGTAGCCGCTAGCGCATGAAGCAACGCGCCAGGGCCCACTCCTTGAAGACGTGGGACCACAAGCTGTTCCATCAGGTCGCCAGCCATCGCTGGCCGGGCGCCGAGCCCGTGCTGCCCCGGCTGAGCCGCAGCGCCAACCACGGGCTGCTGTGGTTCGGGGTGGCCGCCGGGATCGCCGCGGTCGGCGGAAAGCCCGGCCGGCGCGCGGCCCTGCGCGGTGTGGGGTCGCTGGCGCTGGCCTCCGCGACGGTGAACACCGTGGGCAAACGGGCCGTCCGCCGGGCGCGTCCGATACTGGAATCCGTCCCGGTGATACGCCGGCTGCGGCACCAGCCCTTCACGACCTCCTTCCCCTCCGGGCACGCGGCCTCGGCGGCCGCCTTCGCGACCGGGGTCCTCATGGAGTCGGGCCGCTGGGGCACGGTGGTGGCACCGATCGCCGCCTCGGTGGCGTTCTCCCGGGTCTACACGGGGGTGCACTACCCGAGCGACGTGGTCGCCGGTGCGGCGTTCGGCATGGGAGCCGCCCTCGCGGTGCGGGCGCTGATCCCCACCTCGAACGGGCCGGCCGCCGACGTGGGCCCTGACGTCAACGCCCCTTCGCTGCCGGCGGGGCGCGGGCTGTTCGTCGTGGTCAACGAGGCATCGGGGCCGCCGGCGTTCCTCAACCCGCCCGCCGACCGGATCCGCGCCGCGCTGCCGGAGGCCGTGGTAGCGGAGCGCTCGGAGGACGACGACCTGGCGGAACTGCTGGAGAAGGCCGCCCGGCAGGCGGTCGAGCACGACGGTTCGCTCGGGGTGTGCGGCGGCGACGGAACGGTCACGCTGGCCGCGTCGATCGCCCTGCGGCACGGCCTTCCGCTGGTGGTCTTCCCGGGCGGAACGCGCAACCACTTCGCGCTCGACCTCGGCATCGAAACGGTCGAGGACGCCGCCGCGGCGGTCGTGGCGGGAACCGCGTCGGCCGTCGACCTGGCGACGTACACCTCGTACGACACCCCGGGCGGCGCCGAGGCCGTCCCCTTCGTGAACACCTTCAGCATCGGCTCGTACCCGGAGCTGGTCCGCATCCGCGAGCGCTGGTCGCGGCGGGTGGGCAGCTGGCCGGCGAGCGTGCTGGCGGCGGTGCACGTGCTGCGCACGTCCGAGCCGGTCGACGTCGAGATCAACGGGCGCCGCCGGTCGGTCTGGCTGATCTTCGCCGGGAACTGCGAGTACTCCAGCGTGGGGCTCGCGCCGGTGCGCCGCCGCGATCTGAACGACGGGATCCTGGACGTACGCATCGTGGACGGCGGCCCGTTCGCCCGCACACGGCTGCTCGGGGCCGCCGTGACCGGCTTCCTCACCCGCTCCCCCGTGTACTCCGCCGCCAAGCTGCGCCGGCTGCGGATCCGCGGCCTGGCCGCGGGCAGCCGTCTCGCCTACGACGGCGAGGTGGTCCCCGCGCCCTCGGAACTGCTGCTGGGCAAGCTGCCCAGTGCCCTGGTGGTCTACCGGCCGTGAGCCGCCGGGACGGCGGGCGACGGGACGGCGGGCGACGGGACGGCGGGCAGGGCCGGGGCCGTCGCGACCCCGGCCCCCCGCATCCGGGTCATGAAGCCGGTCCCGAGCCCGGCCCCGAGCCCGACAGGGCGGCCAGCGCCCGCACCCCGGGGCCCGCGATGCTCAGGGCGTCCGGGGAGCCGGTGTCGATGGAGAGCGTGAGTTCGTCGGACGGCCAGCTGCCGCTGAGGGCGGACAGCGGCACCAGCCGGTAGCGGTGCGTACCCGGCAGTGCCTGCGCCATCCGCTCCTCGGAGGTGAACACCGGCACCAGCTTGACCCCGTCCTCCTGCTCGTACACCGGCAGCTGGATCCCCTGCGGCGCCGCGGGGTCCTGCTGTTCCGGGGCGTCGGGGTCGGGGTCGCCGGGCCCGCCGGGAACGGGAAGCAGCACGTCACTGAGGGCGAGGGTGCTCAGGGCGATCACGTTCTCGCCGCCCTGGGCGATCTCGTGGAGGGCTTGCTGCGCCGGAGGCAGGGCGCCATTGGAATGGATGTCGGTCATGGCTACGAGTCCTTTCGGCGACTGAACCTCCCGCGTACCCCACCGAGGGACGGAACATGCCGTCCAGGATCCAAAACCGGCTGGCCGGACCAAGCGGGCTGTGGTTACGGTGCGTGCATGGTTGCCAAGTCGCCCTCACCCACCGTCCTGACCGGCCGCTTCGTCCGGCTCGAACCGCTCGGCCCGGAACATGTGCCGGATCTGTTCGCCGCCGGAGGCGGTGACGAGGAGGTGTGGCGCTGGCTGCCCGCGGAACCGCCTCGCACGGAGGACGAGCTGCGTGATCTCGCGATCACGGTCTGTGCGCAGAGCCGGGAGGCGGGCGGTGTCGCCTACGCCGTGATCGAGCTCGGCAGCGGCCGGGCGGTCGGCTGGACGACGTTCCACGAGGTGAGCACGGTCGACGAGCGGCTCGAGATCGGCTGGACCTGGTACGGCCGCGCCTACTGGCGCAGCCCGGTCAACACCGAGACGAAGCTGCTCCTGATGACCTACGCCTACGAGGACCTGGGCATGGGCCGCATCATGTGGAAGACCGATCTGCTCAACACCCGCTCCCAGGAGGCGATCCTGCGGCTGGGCGCGCAGCGCGAGGGGGTCTGGCGCCGCCACCGGCTGCGGTCGGACGGTGTCACCTGGCGTGACAGCGTCTTCTTCTCGCTCCTCGCGGACGAATGGCCGGACGCGAAGCGCCGGCTCCGCGCCCGCCTGGACGGCTGACGGGCGCGGTCCCACGCGTCGCACGCTCTCACTCGTACTCGGTGCCGCCCTTGCGGGTCAGATAGGCGTCACTGACGACCTTGGCGATGGCCCGGCCGCCGACCACCGGGCTGTAACGGTCGTCGGCGGTCCGCACCACGACGCCCTCGCGCACATGCAGTCCGCGCCCCGACACCGTCTCCGCGCCCTGGGCCAGCTTCAGCGCCGTGTCCAGATCGAAGGGGCCGCTGAACAGGACGGGCACCAGCGGCAGCTCGCCCGCCAGCAGTTCGTGCGGATCGAGCCAGCGGACCTGGCCGTCGATCTCGGCCGACACGTCGAAGGCCGCGAAGGCGGGGACGTCGCGCCGGCCGTCCTCCCCGTACCCGAGGTCCTGCACGCCGGCCCCGTAGACCTCACCGAAGATGCCGACCCGGGACGCGCCGAGCCGCGCCGCGAGCCGGGCGGCGACGGCGGGCAGGCCGTGGCCGCGCACGGCGCGCCAGTACAGGTTGCCGCCGGCCTCCTGGAGCGCCAGCCGCTGCGAGCCCAGGCCCTTGGACGTGACCTGGATCCGGCCGGTGTCCGCGAAGTAGCTGAAGCAGCAGGCGGTGCCGTGCAGCTTCTCCGTGATCACCACCTGGTCGCCGGGCGCGAAGATGTCCGGATAGCGCTTGAGGTTCTCGATGTCGGTCCACGGCAGCAGATCCGGCGCGGCCTCGACGTCACCGCTCATCGACACCGGGATCGGCGGCACCCATTTGACGATGCCCAGCCGTTCCGCGAAGTCCTCCCCGTCAGCGGCGGCCCGCTCCAGATCCGTGCCCGCGAGGGCCTCCGGCCGGCACACGATGCCCTGCGAGAGCTCACCGCGCAGCCGCACCGCCCGCACCCGGTTCGCAGCCGACCCCGCAAGCCTGCCGGTCAGCCCCAGCTCCCCGATGAGCGCGTCCGACAGCACGGCCTGCTCGGGTATGTACACCGCGAACTCACCCGTCCGGTAGGCCCCCTTCGCCACGACCGCCCGATAGAGCCCGACCTGCGCCAGCTCCAGCGCGTCCGCGTTCGGGTGCTCGTGGATCGTCAGCCGCTCGGCGCTCACACGCAGCGTGGACATGCGGCAACCCTCCCCCGTCGTTCGTCACGGAACCGGCGAACGCGGGCTCCGGCCACCACTCTGGCTGCCGGAACGCCGCCTCGGCCAGCGATTTCTTGGACGGCGCGACGGCCGGCGCCCGCCGTGCGGGAGGGACTTGACGTGTGTGCGAGTCTCGGACGGTGCGATACATCATCATCGGTGCCGGCGCGATCGGCGGAACCATTGGCGGCAGGCTCTTCGACAGCGGCCGGGAGGTCGTCCTCGTTGCGCGGGGTGCGCATTACGAGGCGCTGCGGGACGGCGGGCTGCGGCTGACGTTGCCCAGCGGGTCGCTCAAGCTGCCGATCCCGGTCGTCGACGGGCCGAAGGCCCTCGAACTACGCGCGGACGACGTCCTGGTGCTCGCCGTGAAGACACAGGACAGCGTCGCGGCGCTGGACGCGTGGGCCGGGCGGCCGGTCGTGGGCGGGGGTACGGCGGGCGATCGGCTGCCGGTGGTGTGTGCGCAGAACGGGGTCGCGGGTGAGCGGCTCGCGCTGCGGCGGTTCCGGCGGGTGTACGGGATGTGTGTCTGGTTGCCGGCCAGCTATCTGGAGCCCGGGTCGATCGAGGCGTCGTGCGCGCCGCTGACCGGCATTCTGCACATCGGCCGCTTCCCGGCGGGAGCGACGGGCACATCGGGGGCCGACCCGTTGGCGGAGCGCATCGCCACGGATCTCAAGGAGTCGGGCTTCGACGCGCCCACACCGCCCGATGTGATGCGCTGGAAGTACGGCAAGCTGCTCAAGAACCTCGCCAACGCGCTGGAAGCCACCTGCGGCCCGCTCGACGGCGACGACGCCCACGACGTGTTGCGGCGTGCTGTCGTGGAGGGCGAAGCGGTGCTGGACGCGGCCGGTATCGACCGGGCGAGCGACGCCGAGCAGACGGCGGCCCGGGGCGACCGCATCCAGCTCCAGCCCCTCAACGGAGTGACCCGCGGCGGCGGTTCGTCGTGGCAGAGCCTCACGCGGGGCACGGGCTCCATCGAGGCGGACTACCTCAACGGGGAGATCGTGCTGCTCGGCCGGATGGCCGGCATCGACACTCCGGTCAACGCGGCGCTCCAGCGGATCGCCAACGCGTTCGCCCGCGAGGGCCGCCGGCCCGGGGAGCTCACGATCCCCGAACTGACGGCCCTCATCGACTCCTACGAGCGGACCCAACGGGACTGACGGTGTTTTCGCACTGTCAGAGCTCGGCTGCCGGACGCATCCGGTAGTCGTACGCCTCCGGCAGCGGGTGCTCGGCGCGCGCCCGCTGCTTGATGTCGGCGGTCACCGGGCCGTCGCCGGCGATCAGCCGCTCCGCGATGGTGTACCAGGTGTCGCTGAGCGACTCCTCGCCCTCGCGGAGGTCGTCGACGACGAAACCCGCGTCGAAGATCGCCCGCGCGGCCGGCACATCGCCCTGCGCGAGCAGCACCTGTGCCTCCAGCAGCCGGAACCGGCCACGCCCGGCGTGACCCGGTACGTGCTCGTCCAGGACGAACGCCGCGTCGTCGGCGCGGCCGGCCGCGAGCAGCGCGGTGACCGCCTCCCGGGCGAGTCCGGCCGAGGCCGCCCACCAGGCGTCGTCGTCGAGCACCTCGTGGTGCGCGATGTCGGAGGCGGCCAGGAAGCGGTCGGCGGCCCGTTCGAGGTGGCCGTCCTCCTGGTCGGCGACGGCGAGACAGCGCAGCACCGGCCAGGTCTCGTGCTGCGCGGCGGAGCGTTCCCAGCTCCTGATGGCCTGGGCGCGGTCGCCCGCGTGCCACTGGGCGACGCCGAGGAAGTAGTCCCGGTACCACTCGTTCCCGTCGTAGGTGTCCGCGGCCTCCAGCAGCTCGCGCCACTCCGGCGCCACGAGCGCGGGGCCGGGCGGCGCGTCCGCCGCCGGCCTCGGGAACATGCCGGCGACCAGCAGCTCCAGCCAGGGCTTCTGCTGCGCGCCCAGCGTCGCGGGGTCGAACGGTGTACCCGGCAGCGCGAACCGGGCCCGCTCGACCTCGAGCGCTCCCCAGCCCGAGCCGGTGGCGATGACGTCCTTCGGCTCGGTGTCCGCGTGCGGCAGCCAGGCGGCGTAGGCGGCGTCGACGTCCGCGCGCGGCAGGACGCTCTCCAGCCGGTCCTCGACCGCGGCGCGGGCCGCGGTCCAGTCGTCGCCGTGGACGGCGGCCGGGTCGGCGGCGAGCGGACCGTAGGCCTCCAGCCAGGAGAACTCCGCGCCCGCCTCCATCGGTATGTGCTCCAGCTGGGTACGGGCCAGGCCCGCCTGGATCTCCAGGTAGCCGCCGGTGCCCGGCTCGGTGAGCCACTGCTGCCAGCGGCGGCCGCCGCGCCCGTTGCCCCAGAGGAAGAGCTTGCGGCCGCGCAGCCGGTCGGTCGAGGTCTGGACGAGGCCCTGCCCGGCGTCGTCCAGGGCGGTGACCCAGCGGCGGTTGCCTTCCGCTACTTCGTAGAAGTAGTCGGCGGGGTGCTCGGACCGGGTCGGGTACGTGACGTCCGTACCGTCCCCTTCGGGCACCGGTACGCGCCGCAGGGAGCGGGCGTAGCCGAAGTGCCACGCCTCGTCGGCGGGGGCGAGCACGCGCGTGCCGTCGGTCTCCGGGACGGCGATGTTGGACCACCAGTAGACCGGCACCGTGCGGTGGTGCGGGTTGCGGATCCGGACGCCCACGTACAGGAAGTCGGAGTCCTCCGGCAGCCACATGTCGATCTGGAACGGCAGGTCCCGCAGCCGCTCCCACTCCCACAGCCGCAGCATCTCGCCGCCGTCGGGGGCGGGTACGCGGGCGGCGTGCAGGGGCGCGCAGGTGAGGGTGGTGTGTCCGGTCGCCCCGGGGTTCCATTCCACGCCGCCGGAGAACCAGGCCCCGGCCAGCCCGAAGTCGGCCGGCTGGACGACGGGGTTCCGGTAGAGCAGCTCACGGCCGGTGGCCTTATTCACGAGCGAGTGCAGCCGGCCGCCGAGACCGGGCAGGACGGTGGCACGTACCCGGTCGTTCTCGATGACGACGGCCTCGAACTCGGCGGGGGCGCGCTCGCGGCCGTACCCGTCGAGGATCCGTACCGGCAGGACGGAGTGCAGCGGCGCGTAACCGACCTGGCGTGCCATGTCGGCCGGGAGTCCGGCGCGTTCGCGCGGATCGAGCTGGTGCACCTCGTCGAGGGCGCGCAGCGCGGGCAGCGGGTTCTCGGGGCCGATCGGGGCAGCCGGGATGGTCACAGCGATACGTCGCACGGTCGTAGCCAAGGCCACCTCATCCAGTCACGCGGGGCCGCCGGGGAACAGGCGGCCGTCTGATGACCATGGAACAGGGTTACGGCGCCGCTGAACAGGCCCTGCCTCGGTCAGGGTTGGGCAAAGCCCACGCAATCGGTCAGAAGATCGACTGCCCGGGACCGTCCCCGACCGTCCCGGCGAGCTTCCCGGACGGTCCGGGAGACGTCCCGGACCGTCCGGAAACCGTCGCGTTCCACGACAGGCCGTGCACGGTGATCGCCACGTAGGGTGGTCGCATGACGGAAGCGAATCCCGACACCGAGCCCGCGCACGACCCCGAGGTGCTGCAGTTGGCCGGCCAGGTCTTCGACCTCGCCCGTGAGGGCGGAACGGCGACCCTCGCCGCGTATGTGGACGCTGGCGTCCCCGCGAATCTCACCAATGACCGGGGCGACACGCTGCTCATGCTCGCCGCCTACCACGGGCACGCCGACGCCGTCGCCGCCCTGCTGCAGCGCGGCGCCGACCCGAACCGGCCCAACGACAAGGGCCAGACCCCGCTGGCCGGAGCGGTCTTCAAGGGCGAGGACGCGGTCGTCCACGCGCTGGTGGCGGGTGGCGCCGATCCGTCCGCCGGCACGCCCAACGCCATCGACACGGCCCGTATGTTCGGCAAGGACGAGCTGCTGAAGCTCTTCGGCGCGCAGTGATCCCCACGGGGATTCCGACCTGACGAGGCGGTGGCCGCCCTGTGCGTGACGGCCACCGCCTCACTCACATCAGTCAGCTGATTTCTTCGGTGCGGGTGGTGAGTTGTTCAGCACCGCGCGCCGTGAGGGAGCCGTGCAGGCGCAGGCGGGAGATGCCGCCGTCGGGGAAGATGTCGATCCGCACCCGGGTCGCCGGAACCGGGTTCACCAGGAAACGGTGCACCGTGTCGGGCTGCAGCTTGGTCCGCGGCAGCAACTGCGTCCACTCATCCGAACCGTCGTCCTGCACGAACAGTGCCGCCCAACCCGCCGAGTTCCCCTTCAAATACGCGGTATCGATCTCCACCGCACGAATCACACCCTGCGCCACCAACCGGTACTGCACCCAGTCATTGCCCTTGTCCCGACGACGACGCGTCTCCCACCCGTCATCCATCTTCCGCGAACGCCCCGGCAGGATCGTGTTGACCGGCGAGGAGTAGAAACGGTCCGACGCGTCCTCGACCGTGCCGCCGTTCTCCAAC
>NZ_JAAGLX010000091.1:0-8933 GCF_010548325.1 Streptomyces sp. SID13666
GCAACCGCCTCGTCGGCATCCTCCACGGATGCCTCAAAACCCGCACCCACTACGACGAAGCAACCGCCTGGTCACACCACGCCCAGCCTTATCCCTCTTGACATGAAACGGCATGGGATGTCTGACCACCCATACAGCAGGTCAAACTTGGCTGAGACAACGTCAATTCGGTGAGACGGGTCAGGCCTGGAAGGACCGCTGGATCGTCCTCATCAATGAGACCTCGCACCGCACCGCCCATGATCTCTCGCGGCCCCGGCACAACCGCCCTGACCTGCGGCGGTCCGTCTTCGTTGTCACGAACTGTATTCGGTCCAACTTCAGTGGCACACGTCCCATCTCCGATCGCACAGGTCAGCCGCTGTGCGGCTGCGGCATCCCGCGCTGCGGGTGACCACTCAGCGAGATGAACGCCCGCAGTCCGCTCTTCTGTCGGCTTCGGCCGGTGCCAGCCTGCTCGTGATCAGTGCCATGAACCGCGATGCCAGGGAGATCGCTGCCGGCACCCGGTGTCCCGGGGTCCTGGTGCGGGAAACCGCGGCCGGCGAGATCGTCCCCGGTCTCGATGCGCGTCGCCCGGGGGAGAGCGTGACCGGATTCGCCTTCGACGCCGCGCACCGGCAGGGCCGCCGGCTGCGCGCGGTGCACGCCTGGCAACTGCCGAGACCGGCGAGGGAGCCGGGTCGATACCGGTTCCGCCACCGAAGCTGCAGCGTTCCGACCTCAAGGTTGGGGGACGACCGCCACCGGGCAGGCCGCGTGGTGCAGCAGCGCGTGATTGACCAGGCCGAGCTGGAGTCCCAGGGAGCGGCCCTGACGCCGCTGAGCCCCGACCACCAGGAGATCCGCGGTGACGGCGGCGTCCAGCAGAGCCTTTCTGGCCAGCCCCTCGACCGGTACGCGATCCACGGTGACCTTGGGATACAGGGCCGCCACGTCCCGTACCGCGTCCGTGAGAGTCGTCTCGGCCCGGCGCAAATGCTCACGTGCGGTATCGAAACTCGCCGTGGACTCGTGGTCCGGGCATCGCCATGCGTGCACGGCCTCCACACGGGCACCGCGCCGGTCCGCGGCGCGGAACGCGAAGTCCACCGATGCGTCCGCGGCAGAGACACCGCTGACGCCGAGCAACACACGGTGGTAGGCATCTTGCCGGTTCTCCACAGCACCACGGACGACGATCACCGGTCCGCGCGCGCGAGCTGCGACTCCCAGGCCGACCGAACCGAGCAGCAGTCCGGTGAGTTCCCCACGGCCCCGGTGGCCCACGACCACCGCGTAGGCGCGCACGCTCTCTTCCACCAGCGCCGTCACGGCGCCCTCCACGATGATGTTGCTGCTTATCTTGAGGCCCGGCTGCCGGGCCTCGGCGCGCTCGACCGCCTCGGCGATGATGTTCTCGGCCCGTACCCGCTCGGACGGCCGGCGGTCACCGAACGAGGGGGACATGCCCTCGTAGTGCTCCCACAGTGAAGCGTGCACCAGCCGGAGCGGTAGTTCCTGCCGGACAGCTTCGTCCGCCGCCCAGTCCACCGCCTCCAGACCCGCCTCGGATCCGTCCACGCCCACGACCACCGGAAGTTCCACGGCGCCCACTCCTTGTTCACCGCGCACCGCCCGTGGGTGCGCTCCTGGCTGGGAGCGTCGCACCGGCGGCCGAGCCGTGACAGGGGCGGTCCGGCCTCGTTGGGGGCCGTTCGGCCCCCTGGCCGGCGTCGGGATGTCGTGCTCGATGTGAGCCGGACGGGACCGTTCCCCCGGCACCGGGGCGACCGCCGACGGGTGGACCGTACGGCCCAGGCCGCAGGGCCGGGCGGCCTCTGGGAGGGCGGTTCGCACGGGTGGACGCTGAAGTCGTCCATCGCAGAAGGGCGCTCACACCGAATTGAGGAATCAGCGATGAAGCACAATCGGATCACCGACGTGATGACGGCCAATGTTGTCAAGGCTGTTTACGGTACGCCGTTCAAGGTGGTTGCCGAACGGCTGTCCCGGCACGGCATCAGCGGGCTTCCCGTCGTCGACGACGACGAGAAGGTCATCGGCGTCATCTCCGAGACGGACCTGATGATGCGCCAGGTCCCGAGCGTCGCCGACAACGCTTCGCGGTGGGGCCGGCTCTACCGTACCCACCGCCAGGAGCAGATCAAGGCCCGGGCCCGTACCGCGGGACAACTGATGTCCCAGCCGGCGGTCACGGTGCACGCTGAGGACTCCATCGCCGAGGCCGCCCGCACCATGATGGAGCACAAGGTGGAACGGCTGCCCGTCGTCGACGAGCAGGACCGCCTGATCGGCATCGTCACCCGTCGCGACCTGCTGCAGGTGTTCCTGCGGCCGGACAGCGACATCCGCCGCGATGTGGTCGACGAGGTGCTGGTCCGTACCCTGTGGGTCGTCCCGCAGACCATCGCCGTCACTGTGTACGGCGGTGTGGTGACGCTGGAGGGGGAGCTGGAACGCCGCAGCGAAGTCGACATCGCGCTGCGCCTCACCCCGCTGATCGACGGAGTGGTCGCCGTGGTCGACAAGCTCACGTACCGGCTCGACGACTCGCACCTGAAGGTTGGCGAACCGGAACTCCACGGTGTGGCCGACGACTGGATCCGGAAGCTCTGAGGAACCGCGGAGCAGACAGAGAGGCGACGGGACTGTGAGGGGAACCCGGCGATGGTGGCGTTGGCGGTCCAATCCGCTGCGTCGCCGCTCGGACAGGATCGAAGGATGGGTGAATCTGGTGACGGCCGCGCTCCTGCTCCTCGGGGTGCCGGCGGCCGCGATCACCACGGGTGCCGTCGTCCATACGACCGCTCGAGCGGCGGCCAGGGATCAGCGGGCGACGCGTCACACCGTGCCCGCCGTGCTGCTGGAGGACGCGCCTTCCGCTGTGCCGGGGGCCAGCGGTACCGGTGACCGATTCCCCGTGAAGGTCCGCTGGGGCACGCCCGGCGGAACTGATCGGACGGGAACGGCCAAAGCGGCCGCCGACAGCCCGCGCGGCTCGACCACTGCGGTCTGGGTGGGGCCTTCTGGGCAGCAGGCCTCCGCGCCCATGTCCAGCGGGCAGGTGGCGTCGCTCACCGCAGTCGCTGTGACCGCAGGGGGTGTGCTGGCCATCGCGCTGCTGGTCACCGTTCGAGGTCTGATCCGCCGGGCTACGGACCGGCGCCGGATGGCGGAATGGGAACAGGAATGGTCACAGGTCGGCTCCACGTGGGGACGGCACCCGGCCTGACGTACAGGGCGACGGAGGCAGGCATGTCCGGATCACCGATCCATAACCGCATTGTTGTCGGCGTCGATGGCAGTGAGTCCTCCCGCGCGGCTCTGCGCTGGGCTGCCGCTGAGGCGGTGACCCGACGGGCAGAGCTCGTGGCCGTGCATGCCTGGGAGCCGAGTGGTGCTTTTCTCGCTCCGTACGCCCCGCGGCCTGTCGGTCACACTCCGGCGGAGGAGCGGGCGCGAGCGGGGGACGTACTTCGAGCGTCGGTGCGGCAGGCCCTCGGGCCCAGGCCCGGGGTCGGGGTGAGACTGGTACTCGTGGAGGGCCGCGCGAGCCCCGCGCTCCTCGCCCAGGCCCAGCACGCCCTTCTTCTGGCTCTGGGACACCGTGTGCCCGCGTCCCGCCTGCTGCCTGCGCTGGGCCCGGTCCCCCGCGACTGTGTTCGCCACTCTCCGTGTCCCGTGGTCACCGTGCCGGCCGCCACCGGACGACCGGCCCCGGCAGCCGAAGACGGCCCGGCAGGCCCTCCGGGGAGGGCCGCATGGCCCCTTTCCGCACGGAACGCGCCGTCGGAAGCTGGTGATGAAGGCGCTCCGCCGGCAGTCGTGCTGCCTGGGAGCGCTGCACGGGTCCAGCGCGAGACAAGGGAGACTCCGTCATGAACCGCACCCGAGCCCCTTTCCAGGCGATGTCCGCCGAGAACCGCGACAGGCTGATGGCCTTGTCCCGGGAAGTCTCCTTCCCGGCCGGGGCGAGGATCTTCGAGGAAGGCGGGCGGGCCGATCACTTCTGGATCATCCGCACCGGTGCGGTGCAGCTGGACCTGCATGTGCCGGGCCGCCGGGCCCCCGTCGTCGAGACGCTCGGAGCGGGAGACCTCCTGGGCTGGTCCTGGCTCTTCGCTCCCTACCGCTGGCACTTCGGCGCCGAGGCCCTGAGCCTGGTGCGCACGAGGGAGTTCGACGCCGAGCGGGTACGAGCCCTGTGCACGGAGGATCCGGTACTCGGCCAGCAACTCGCCCTGGCCTGTGCGGAAGTGGTCGCGCACCGTCTCACCGTCTCCCGCAGCAGGCTCCTCGATCTGTACGGACCCCACAGCGCGGTGCGGATGTGACGACGGGACGTACGCGGAGCGCACAACAGCATGATCCATCCATGACCGATCAGAAGGAGCCCGTCATGAATGACACTCCGCGCATCGTCAGCGATGTCATGACCCAGACGGTGGTCGCGGTCAGCCGCACCACGCCGTTCAAGGAGATCGTCAAGACGCTGGAGCAGTGGCACGTCAGCGCTCTGCCAGTGTTGGAGGGCGAGGCCAGGGTCATCGGCGTCGTCTCCGAGGCCGATCTGCTGGCCAAGGAGGAGTTCAAGGATCACGACCCCTCCCGCCTCGAGCAGTTGCGGCGGCTGGACGACCTGGTGAAGGCCGGAGCCGGCACGGCGGGGGAACTCATGACGACCCCCGCTGTGACCATCCATGCCGGCGCCACTCTCGCGGAGGCCGCACGGGTGATGGCCCGCCGCAACATCAAACGGCTGCCGGTGGTGGACGAAGTAGGCACGCTGACGGGTATCGTCAGCCGCTCCGACCTGCTGAAGGTGTTCCTGCGCGAGGACGAGGACATAGCCGGCGAGGTGCGCAGGGAGATCGTCGGCCACCTCTTCCGCGATCAGCGGCCAACGATCGAGGTTGCTGTGGACGAAGGGGTGGTCACCCTTGCCGGGACGATTCCGGACACGTCGCTCATCCCGGTTGCCGCCCGGTTGGTGCGGTCGGTCGCGGGTGTGGTGAACGTGGAGATCCGCCTCACCGGCCACACCAAGCACAGCGAGCCACCGCTCGTGGGACCGCAGTTCTGATCGACCCGTCCCAGGAGCTGGATCCGGAGCCCGGAGACCGCCGATTCATGACGCCTGGTATTCGCTGCGTCAATGCCAGGGGAAGGTCCATTCGGCCCCTGTCGGTGCCCCGTCCGCCCGGGTCACAATCCCTGGAAAGGAACGGGGAGCGAACATGACCGAAGGAAAACAACCCATTCGGGTGCCGCCACCAGCACCATCGACGCCCGGGGTCTGCCCACCGCAGTCTCGTACACGGACACCACTTCACCGGTGGCCACCACTTACGACGCGGCCGGCCAGCGCAAGACCGTCACCGACGCCACCGGCACCCGCACCTTCGGCTACGACCCGGCCGGACATCTGAAGACGGTCACCCCGGAGCACGGCGGGGCCTTCGCCTACAGCTACGACGACGCGGGACAGCTCACCAACCGCACCTACCCGGACGGCAAGACGTACGCCTACGGCTACGACTCCGACGGCCGGCAGAGCAGCATGAGCACCGCGGTCCCGGCAGCGGCGGGCGCACTGGACCCCGCCAAGCTTCAAGGGCTCGCGATCGCCGGCGACGGGACGCAGACGCATGCGGGGGCGGTCGCGGACGGCAAGGTCTGGTACGCGCAGCAGAAGGCGGACGGCACCTGGCCGGCGTTCGAGGACCTGGCCCCCAAGACCGGTAGCAAGCCGTCCGTGAGCGCGGTGGCGGCGGCCTGGGTCAGTGGCGGCCTGCAGGTCACCATGGTCTCCGGCGGGAAGCTGTGGCACAGCGTCCGCAAGAGCGACGGGCCTTGGACCCCCTGGGGCGACGTCTTCACCGCTGCCGGCAGCACCCTGACCAACCTCACCTAGTCCTCCTTGACCTCCACGACCTCCGGTCTGGAGATGGTCGCCATCGCCGACGGCAGCTGTGGCACGCGATCCGCAAGCCCGACGGGACCTGGACCCCCTTGGGCAACGTCTTCGGCGCGGTCGGCAGCACTCTGGCCAATCCCTCGCGTATCACCGTGGCCGCGACGCCCTCCGGGCTGGAACTGGTCGCCATCGCGGGCGGCAAGCTGTGGCACACCGTTCGCAAGTCCGACGGGCACTGGACCGCGTGGGGGGACGTCTTCGGCGCCGTCCACGGCACGCTGACCGATCCGACCCGCGTGACCGTCGCCCCGACTGCATCCGGCCTGGAGGTCCTCACCGTCGCCTCCGGCAAGCTCTGGCACGCCGTCCGCAAACCCGATGCCACCTGGACCCCCTGGGGTGACGTCTTCGGCGCCGCGGGCACCCTGACCGGGCTGTCCGAGGCCACCGCCACCCCGGCGGGCACGGACCTGAAGGTTCTGGCCGGCGCCACCGGACTGATCGGCTACACCAAGCGCGCCAACTGACCGAGCTCTTCGAGCAGGACGTGGCGCGGTTCCTGGGCGTCCCGGACGTCGTGGCGGTCTCCTCAGGAACCATGGCCCTGCACATTGCCCTACTGGCCGCCGGAATCGGCCCGGGCGACGAGGTGATCGTGCCGTCGCAAACCTTCGCCGCGACCCTCCAAGCGATCGTCGCGTGCGGCGCGCACCCGCGATTCATCGAAATCAACCCGGACACCCTGTCATCGAAAGCCAGGACGTGCTCGAAGCGATCACCCCCGACACCCGAGCGGTCATGCCCGTGCTCTTCGGCGGTCGGGCCGTCGACCTCAACGGCATGCACGACGTCCTGGGCGAGCGCGACATCACCGTCATCGAGGACGCCGCACACGCCTTCGGCTCCTACACCGCCACCGCCCGGGTCGGCGCCACCCGGACCGCCTTGACGTGCTTCTCCTTCGGCCCGATCAAGAACCTGACCTGCCTCGAAGGCGGCGCCCTCGTCCCACGTACCACCCACGAGGCAGAGACCGCTCGGCAACTGCGACTGCTGGGCATCAACCAGTCGCAGGCCGAGCGCATCCGCACGACGTCCTACACCGTCGGCGCCTTCGGACTGCGCGGCACGATGTCCTCGATCCACGCGGCCGTCGGCAGCGCCCAACTCGACCAGTTCCCCCTCATCGAGGCCAAGCGCAAGAATCTATGGCGGGCCTACGCGGCCGGGCTGCGCGAGCTGGACGGCGTCGCCCTGGTGGACCTGGACGTGGACGCCACCGTGCCCTTCAACTGCGTGGTCCGCGTCGCCCGCCGCGATGACGTGCACCGGATCCTGCATCAGCAGGGCATCGGGGTCGGCGTCCACTACCCGCCCCATCATCTGCAACCGGCGTTCTCCCCCCTGGTACCGCAGCCTTCCCGTCACCGAGGCCGTCGCCAGGGAGATGCTGAGCCTGCCGTTCCACCCAAACATGAGCATCATGGACGTACAGCACGTGGTCGCAGCCCTCGGACGGGCCGTGACGAAGGTGCGCACCGATCCTGCTGCGGAGGCATCCTGATGACCGGCAGTCCTGAGCCTCCCGTCACGGCCCCGGTCCCGCGGCGCATCCTGACGGTGTGCCTGGGGAACTACTGCCGTTCTCCACTGGCCGCGGTGGTCCTCGCTCAACACGGAGGTGCTGCCGTGGAGGCTCGTTCGGCCGGCATCGTGGACAAGTGGGTCGGCGGGCCCGCACACCCGGCCATGATCGACGCCGCCGCCCTGCGCGGCTACGACCTCACCCGGCATCGCGCCGTCCAGATCAGCCCCGACCTGATGGCATGGGCCGACCTGATCCTGGCGATGGACCACTCGATCCTGGCAACCCTGCGCGTCCTGGCCGACGACCATACTGCGGCCAAGCTGGCGCTGTACCTCGACGACAAGGACATCGCAGACCCCTACGGGCAGGACGACCAGGCATTCGCTGCTTGTGTGGAGGTCATTGAGCGCGGTGCCTGGCGGCACCTCGCGTAGTTCCCCTGCCCGTGGCAGCGGCCAGCACCACATCGACCAAGCGCTCAGCCGCGTCAGGGCGCCCAGCCGCGCGGGCGCGTTCCGCCATGGCCGTACGACGGTCGGGGTCCGCGAGCAGAGGTTCGATCGCGGCTTGCAGGGTGTCCGGTGTCGCATCGCCGAGAAGGGCGATAGCGGCGCCGGCTTCCTGCAGGTGACGGGCGTTGTGCGCCTGCTCATCGCCCGCAGAGGTAGCCAGCGGGATGAACACGGCAGCTTTTCCCAGTGCCGTGAGCTCTGCGATCGTGCCCGCCCCACTGCGGGAGATCATCACGTCGGCCAGCGCGAGGACATCGGGCAGTTCCGCCCCGACATAGCCGGTCAGCAGATAGCGGGCAGCCAGCTCTGCTGGCAGCGTTGCGGTGTGCTGTCGAAGCTCGGTGAGGTTGTCCGGACCGCACTGGTGGATGACGTTCGCCCGGTGCAGCAGCCAGGGCAAGGTGTCGCGGATGAGGGTGTTGATCTGTTGCGAGCCTTGGGCGCCGCCGGTGACGTACACAGTGGGGAGGCGAAGGTCGAAGCCGTGCAGGCCTAGGTGTATTGATCACGAGCGTTGTTGACAGTGGTGGGTCTTGAACATGGCGAAGACCTCCGGTGTGGTGGAGCTGTCTAGGACTGCACCACTCGGAGGTCTTCGTGTCCCACCGTAATGCCCGGCTGACCGTTCATGGCAGACGGCTTCTCATCGAACGTGTCGTATCCGGCCGTCCGGTCGCTCATGTCGCGGCGGAGATGGGGATCTCGCGGGCCACGGCCCACAAGTGGGTCCGCCGGTGGCGCGCGGAGGGCGAGGCGGGGCTGCACGACCGCTCCAGCCGCCCGCGCACGACCCCGCACCGCACGCCGGCCGCGGTCGAGGCGAGGGTGTGTGCACTGCGGCAGGCCCGCAAGCTGGGACCGGCCCGGATCGGACCGATCCTGGGCCTGCCCGCCTCGACCGTCCACCGGATCC
>NZ_JAAGLX010000092.1:0-8613 GCF_010548325.1 Streptomyces sp. SID13666
TGGACGAAGACTGCAGACGAGATCCTCGAACGCCTCGCCTCATATCTGAACAGAATTCCCGACTCAGAACACTAGGGCGTGTTGCGAAAGTCCCGCCTGGCCCACGACGCCTGGCACGCGCCCTCGCTGCGTTGTCGGGCTCGTCCACGTACGTCCAGTACGAGGACGACCCTCCGCCTTGCGAGCGCACGCACCAGACGCCGTGGGCCACGCCCTCCGGGCGAACGCCGCTCCTTTCGCAACACGCCCTAGCCGCGGCTCACAGCATGACGATGTCGTAGAGCGCCCCGAATCCGATGAGCCCCGCGATCACGCACAGGAAGAGCATCAGCGGCGGCTGGGAGAGCGCGAACAGACAGCCCTTGGGCTCGTCGGCGCCCGCCCTCGGCCGCGGAATGTCTCCGGGGGCCGGCCTCTCGGCCTCAGGTGTCGGCCGTGGGCACGGGGGTGACCCCCCGGAAGATCGCAGCACACCGCGATGATGACGCAGCACCCCATGCCGCCGCGCCCAACACGCGAACTCTCAGGGGTGGTTCTGCGTTCCGGGGCCCTGCGGCAGGTCAGATGCCGCGGCGCTTGAGGATCTCCTCGATGTCGGAGAAATCGGACAGTCCGCCGTCGGTCGCGGCCTTGGACTTCGCCGCCGGCTTGCGCCCCGCGGGCAGTGAGGGCTGGGAGGCGCCGGGGGCCACCGCCGGAGCACCCGCGGCGGCAGCGGCGGCCTTGCGTTCACGGCGGCTGCCGCCGTCGCGGCCGGCGGCGAAGCGCGTCACCGTGTAGAGCACCACGGACACCGCGAGCACACCGAAGCCCAGCCACACCGTCGGCTTGAAGACCAGGTCCGCGGCCCAGCTCCCGGTGGCCGTGCCGACCTTCCGGCCCAGGGTCACCAGGCCCGTCATGTACAGGCCCACCGGCAGCAGGGCGAAGGCGGCGGTGCGGACGGCCGCGAGGTAACGCCGGCGGTACGCGGTCAGCATCGCGATCGCCAGGCCCGCCGCGGACAGTGCGACGCATACGGTAGCGGTCAGCATCCAGTGCTCCTGATCCTGTACTCCTGCGGCTGTATCGGGATGTTCCTGTATCCATCGTGCACCCGTCGCGAAGCCGGAGGCCACGTCCCGGGACCTGTCTCAGGGTGATCTCGGGGGAGGGCTCCTCCCCAGGTGCGAGACTGGGCCGCATGAACGACGTCACTCCCCCTGCCACCGCCCGCGCCGTCCTGGAAGTCTGGTGCGAGCTGCAGTGCCCCGACTGCCGCACCGCCCTCGACGACGTACGCGCGCTGCGCGCCCGCTACGGCGACGCGCTGGACATCCAGCTGCGGCACTTCCCGCTGGAGAAGCACCAGCACGCCCTCGCCGCCGCCCAGGCGGCCGAGGAGGCCTGGGCGCAGGGGCAGGGCTGGCCGTACACCGAGGCGGTGCTGGCCCGGACGGAAGAGCTCGGCAAGCGCGGCGAGGAGCTTCTCGTGGAGGTGGCCCGCGAAATGGGGCTGGACGCGGAGGAGGTGGACACCGCGCTGATCGACGGCCGGCACCTGCTGATCGTCGATGCCGACGAGGCCGAGGGCCGGGCGATCGGTGTCACGGGCACGCCGACGTATGTGATCGACGGGCAGCGGCTCGACGGCGGCAAGAGCCAGGAGGGGCTGCGCGCCCGGATCGAGGAGATCGCGGACCGGCTGCTGGCCGGATAGGTCCGGTCCGAAGTCCTCTCCTCTGGAGCAGCAGCCGCTAGAGCAGCCGCTTGAACAGATGGCGGCGCGTGGTCGCGTACCCCAGGGACTCGTACAGCCGCAGCGCCGGCGTGTTGCCGCCGAAGACGTTCAGGCCCAGGGTGCCGACCCCGGCGCCCAGGCACTCCCGCTCCGCGACGAGCATCAGGGTGCGGCCGTGCCCCTGGCCGCGGTGCTCCTCGGCCACCTCGACGGAGAAGACCCACGCCGGGGCCCCCGGGTCGGCCGCGTCCCGCAGCCTCAGCCACAGGGTGCCGACATCCCGGCGCCGGTGGACCAGGGTCAGCAGCAGGGTGCCGTCGGTGCGGGGGCCGTCCGGCAGGGCCGCGCTGTGGTCGGCCTCGGCCCGGGCGGAGGCCTGGGCGAACGGGACGCCGCGGGTCACCATGCCCTCCACGTACGCGATCATCCTCTGTTCGTTCCAGGCGGGGAACTCCGCCTCGGTCATCGGGCGGACGGTGCTGCCTGCGGGCAGTTCGGGTGCGGGACCGGACAGCCGCTTGACCATGCCGCGGTTGCGCTCCGTGTAGCCGAGGGTGTCCGCGAGCCGCTGCGCGAGGACGGCGTCCGCCGGGATGTCGACCGTCACCTCGTCGCACCCCCAGCCGCGGAGCACCTCCTCGGCGGCGAGCGCGGCGACCGTGGCGCGGCCGCGCCGCCGGTCCGCCTCGTGGATCTCCAGTCCGGTGATCCGGCCGGCCGTGACGCCGAACCGCGGCCCGGCGGAGAGCTCGATCCCGCCGACCGGCCTGCTGTTGACGCATACGGTGTAGCGGCGCGAACGCGCGCCCGCCGCTCCGTGCCGCTCCGGCTGATCGGGTCGCAGGGTGGTTGTCATGGCGTCACTCCCCCGTTTGGACTGGGGCCAGTTCTACCCGCTCCTCAGCGCCACGTCACGGATTCGGGTCGGCTCCGGCCCGTTCCGCGAAGACCCGCATCGCCTTGGCGGTGACCGGGCCCGGTGCTCCCGGCAGTTCCCGCCCGTCGACCAGCCGTACCGCCTGCACATCGCGGAGGGTGGACGTCAGGAAGATCTCCTCGGCCTCGTCGAGCGCCTCCAGCGGCAGATCCGCCTCCTGGGCCCCGCTCCACTCGGCGACCAGCTCGCGGGTGATGCCGGCGAGACAGCCGGAGGAGAGCGGCGGGGTGAGCAGTTGCCCGTCGAGCACGACGAAGATGTTGGACCCGGTGCCCTCGCAGAGCCGCCCGACGGTGTTGCCGAAGATCGCCTCGGAGGCGCCGTGGGCGTGGGCGCGGGCGAGCGCCACGACGTTCTCGCCGTAGGAGGTGGTCTTCAGACCGCTGAGCGCGCCCCGCTCGTTACGGGTCCACGGCACCGTGACCACGGCGGTGGTGTCGGGCCGGGCGGCGGCCTCGCCGAGGGCGATGATCAGGGTGGGTCCCGCGTCGCCGCGGTCGGAGCCGAGCGGGGAGAGCCCGCCGGTGTACGTGATCCTGAGCCGGCCGAGCGGCACCGGGTTGGCCGCCAGAACCGCCTCGCAGCCCCTGCGCACCTCGTCGTGGTCCGGGTCCGGGAGTCCGAGACCGCGTGCGGACCGGGTCAGCCGGTCCAGGTGGCGGGTGGTCGCGAACGCCGCGCCGTCAACCGCCTTGAGCGTCTCGAAGACCCCGTCACCCACGGTGATCCCGTGGTCCAGCACCGACACCGTGGCGTCAGCGGCGTCCCGCAGCGTGCCATCGACCCAGATCTTCACGGTGTGGTCCCTTCGTGTCCCGGATGGTCCCCCGACGCTACCGCCAGCAGCCGGGACGCCTTCAGCTCGGTCTCGTCCCACTCCCGCACGGGGTCGGAGCCCCAGGTGATGCCGGCTCCCGTGCCGAAGCGCAGCAGCGGTTCCGGGCCGGTGCGGTCGACCCAGAACGTCCTGATCCCCACGGCCAGTTCACCGGTGCCGCGATCGGCGTCCACCCAGCCGATACCCCCGCAGTAGGGGCCGCGCGGCACCGTCTCCAGTTCCTCGATGATCCGCAGCGCACTGGACTTGGGGGCTCCGGTGACCGAGCCGGGCGGGAAGGTGGCGGCGAACAGCCCGGCCCAGCCGGTGTCCTGGCGCAGTTCACCCCGCACGGTCGAGACGAGGTGGACCAGCCCGGGGTGCTTCTCGACGGCGCACAGCTCCGGGACGGTGACCGAACCGGTCGCGCAGACCCGTCCCAGGTCGTTGCGGACCAGGTCCACGATCATCACGTTCTCGGCGTGGTCCTTGGGCAGCAGATCCGCCTCCGTACGTCCGGTGCCCTTTATCGGGCCGGATTCGACGAGGGAGCGGTCACGGCGCAGATAGAGCTCGGGGGACGCGGTGGCGATCTCCACACCGTGCCCGGGGAGCCGGATGGTGCCCGCGTACGGGGCCGGGTTGCCGTGGGCGAGCACCGAGCCGAGCGCGTCGACGTCGGACCGGGCGGGGTCGGGCAGCGGAGCGGACAGCACCCGGCAGAGGTTGGCCTGGTAGACGTCGCCGGCCGCGATGTACGCGCGTATACGGCGCACACCCGCGATATAGGCGTCCCGGTCCAGTGAGGAGGTCCACGCTCCGGTGGCCGGTCCGCACCAGCCGTCCGGCGCCGCCGGCGGCGCGCTGCGGACGTCCCCGAAGCGCGCGCACACCACCTGTCCCTCGAAGTCCACGGACACCGCCCAGAAGCCCGAGGAGTCGAGCGCGGCGAGATCGCTGGTGACATCTCGCAGGTCGGAGGCGACGCGGCCGCCGAAGCGGGCCATCGGGACGAGGTCTCGCACAGTGCTTCCAGGGTCGGTCCGAAGGGGTGTGGCCGAGTCTAGAGCGGTGCCCGTCGCGGCGCCCCGCTGGTCATCCGCTGGTCAGCAGCCCGGCACGCTGCGGAAACCGGTTTTTGAGCTGGCCGTGGAATCCGCTAGAGTTCAACACGTCGCCGGGACGCGGAAGCGCCCCGGAGCTACGACACCTGCGGACGTGGCTCAGTGGTAGAGCATCACCTTGCCAAGGTGAGGGTCGCGAGTTCGAATCTCGTCGTCCGCTCGGCGTGGGGGATTTCCCGTCCCCCGCGATGTTGGTGGAGTGGCCGAGAGGCGAGGCAACGGCCTGCAAAGCCGTCTACACGGGTTCAAATCCCGTCTCCACCTCACGCGCGATTAGCTCAGCGGGAGAGCGCTTCCCTGACACGGAAGAGGTCACTGGTTCAATCCCAGTATCGCGCACGCAGCACAGCACCACTTGTATCGCAGCAGTTGTAGTGGGTCCCGCGCGATTAGCTCAGCGGGAGAGCGCTTCCCTGACACGGAAGAGGTCACTGGTTCAATCCCAGTATCGCGCACGCAGCACAGCACCACTTGCATGGCAGCAGTTGTAGTGGGTCCCGCGCGATTAGCTCAGCGGGAGAGCGCTTCCCTGACACGGAAGAGGTCACTGGTTCAATCCCAGTATCGCGCACACGTCATGACCGAGGGCCGGAGCGATCATCGCTCCGGCCCTCGGTCGTTCCCGCTACCGCTCGCCGGGCGTCCCCGGCATCCGTCCTGGGATCAGGACGAGAAGAGCATGTGCCCGAAGCTGCGGTGCTTCTGGTGGTGGCCGCCGTGGTGACCGCCGTGGCCGCCGTGCTGCGGGGCGCCCCAGGCGGGACCCGCGGGGTACGCCTGCGGTGCCGGGTAGGCCTGCTGGGCCGGGTAGGCCTGCTGCGGCGGCGCGGCCGGCTGGTTCCACTGGCCTTCGACACGGGTGAGTGCCTCCAGCTCGCCGTAGTCCAGGAAGATCCCCCGGCAGTTGCCGCATTGCTCGATCTGGACGCCGTTGCGATTGAACGTGTGCATCGGGCCCTGGCACTTGGGACAGTGCATCTCCGGCTCAACTCCTCAATTGCGGTGATTCGCCACCGGAACGCCCGTCCGGCGGAGCTGGGTTCACGATACGTGGGTGATCCGGGCGCAGGCAGCGGTGAGGTCCTGCTCGACTTCGTCGAGCGGTCGGTTCTCGCGGGCGGCCCGCACCACGGCCAGCGCGGCCGACTGGACGGTCAACGCGCGGGCCGGCACGTCCAGATACGGCCAGGGGTCGCCGTCGGGGGGCACCGCCCGGCCGCCCGCGTCCCGGTAGGCGCCCAGGAAGCGCGTCCAGGCGTCCGGGTCGAGCAGTCCGGTCGCGAACCACATGGCGGGGCGGGCCAGGTCCCAGGCGGGATCGCCGATCCCCAGGTCGTCGACGTCGATGAGCTGCCACGGACCGCCGGGGGCGGGATGCCGGACGAGCTGGCCGAGGTGCAGATCACCGTGGCAGAGGGTGTCCGCACGCGGCTGCGGTGCCTCGTCGCGAGCCCAGCCCGGCAGACACTCCCAGGCCCGCAGCACGGTGTCCGCGGCGGGCGACCGGGCGCCGGCGGTCATCCGGGCGACGGCGCGGGCCGCCTTGGCGGGGCCGCGCATGGGCGGCAGCGGGTACGGCAGCGTCTGCGGGGGGACGGCGTGCAGCCGGGCGAGCAGGACGGCGGCGTCCTCCCAGGGGGCGCTGCCGGGCTCCTCGCGGTCCACCGGTACACCCAGCGGCCAAGCGGTGACGGGGCGGCCGTGCAGCAGCGAGCCTGTCCTGGGCGCCGGCAGTGGCAGCGGGGCGAGCAGGATGCCGCGCAGCAACGGGTGCGCGGCGACCCCGAGGCGAACCGTGAGGGCCTCCCGGTCGGTGTCACCGGCGTGGGCCTTGGCGACGAGCGCGCCGCTGCGGACCACCGTGCCGTCGGGCCGGTGGGCGAGCACCGAGGTCTCCGGTATGCCGGAGATGCCCGCGGCGAGCGCGGCGAGCTCCGCCGTCAGCTCCTCCCCCACCACTGTCATACGTTCAGTCAAGCACCCTCGCGGGCCCTGACGTGCGTGATGCCCAGGTACCACCGCTGGTACCCGGGCATCACGGCCGTCCGTCGCACCCCCGTCCCCACGGGGTTTCGTACCGGTTCCCCAGCCCGGACCGCTCTTCCGGGCATGGGGCCGATGCAACGGGGCGCTGTGTCAGCGCCCCATCAGCCCGGCTACGGACGACGCTTGTGCGGCCACCGCGTCGAAGCCTCCGAAGAGCAGGGCGAGGAGCACCGCGAGTGGCAGCACCATGGCCGCTGCGACCAGCGGATGGCGCGTGCCGGACGGGCGGGTACCGAAGGCGGCGATCCTGCTGCCGCGCACGGGGCGCACCGTACGACTCACTGTGTTCGCCATGGCCCTCTCCTGAGGTGTCGGTCGTTCACGCTGGTGGTGCGTCTGGTTGTCGGTCAGGCAAGCGGCGGGCGTCTGACCTCGGGGGACGAGTGCTACGCCCGCCGCTTGATTTCAAGATTAGGTGCGCGCCATGGCCTGGTCGTCATGCCGTCGTACCGCTTTCCGGGCCTCCGGGAGGATGACGCGGACCCGCCCGGGGTACTCCCCTGGGTGGACACCGGGCCCCCGGTCCCAGGGTGATCCCTGAGGGGGCTACCCCCAGGGGATGACCGCCCGCCGGGCCCTTCGATCGCGCTGGACCCGGCCTAGGCTTCGGTGTCGTCCCTCGGAATGGGCTGCTCCACCAGGGCGAGCACCCGGGTGGACATGAATCGGGCGGTGCGGACGACGGTGCCGTTGCGGGTGACTTCACTCACTTCCACCACACCGCGGCGCACCGCGGTCTCGACCCGGCGGCCGGCCCTGGTGGCCACCACCTCATAGGTACGGGTGGTGTCCCCGGCATCCACGACTATCTCCACGCGATCACCTTTCACGGCGTCATTCCCCCTTGGCAGACGGGCCGTTGATGGTGCGGGCCCGGCCGTTCCACCCCTTCGGAGCGGTCCGTTCCCACCTCTTAAGGATCCCACCCGGCACTGACAATCCCCCGTCCGGCGCATGCGCGGCCTATCGGCGCAGCGGGAGTTCAGTCCGTAAGCTGTGGACGTCCAACTGGCCAGGCAGCGGGGAAGAACATGGCGATGATGCGGCTCCGGCGCGAGGATCCGCGTGTCGTCGGCTCGTTCAGGCTGCACCGGCGGCTGGGCGCCGGCGGCATGGGTGTGGTGTACCTGGGTGCCGACAAGCGCGGCCAGCGGGTGGCATTGAAGGTGATCCGGCCGGAGCTGGCGGAGGATCAGGAGTTCCGTTCGCGGTTCGCGCGGGAGGTCTCGGCCGCGCGCAGGATCCGCGGCGGCTGCACGGCGCGGCTGGTGGCGGCCGATCTGGACGCGGACCGGCCGTGGTTCGCCACCCAGTACGTGCCCGGCCCCTCGCTGCACGACAAGGTCGCCGAGGAGGGGACGCTGCAGGCGTCCGAGGTCGCCGCGATCGGCGCGGCGCTCGCCGACGGCCTGGTGGCGGTGCACGAGGCGGGCGTGGTCCACCGCGATCTGAAGCCGTCGAACATCCTGCTGTCGCCGAAGGGCCCGCGGATCATCGACTTCGGGATCGCGTGGTCGACCGGCGCGAGCACCCTGACGCATGTGGGGACGGCCGTCGGCTCCCCCGGGTTCCTCGCCCCCGAGCAGGTGCGCGGCGCGGCCGTCACCCCGGCGACCGACGTCTTCGCGTTCGGCGCGACCCTCGCGTACGCGGCGACCGCCGACTCGCCGTTCGGGCAGGGCAGTTCCGAGGTGATGCTGTACCGGGTCGTGCACGAGGAGCCGGATCTGAGCGGGGTGCCGGACGCGCTCGCTCCGCTGGTCTACGCGTGTCTCGCGAAGGACCCCGGGGACCGGCCCAGCACCGTTCAGCTGTCCGAGCGGCTGGCCGAGATCGCGGCGCGTGAGGCGCGCGGGCTCGGCGCGCCCCGGCGCGAGGCGGTGCCGAAGACGGCGGGCCCGCGCCCGGAGCGGCCCACCGGGCGGCGGGCCGAGGAGTGCGCCCAGCAGCACACCGAGCGGCGGACGGC
>NZ_JAAGLX010000093.1:0-6580 GCF_010548325.1 Streptomyces sp. SID13666
ACCAGCGCCGCGACATGATCCGCTTGATGCGGGACGCCGGCATCACCCCGCAGACCGCACAGGTCCGCCCCGACGAGGCCGAACTGACCCGGATCACCGGCGCCCAGGCCCCCAGCGGCATCCCGTGCGTCATCGCCGCACCGGTCGTGGAACGCGCCAAGCGCAGCGCCACCGCCACCCGCGGCCGACGCAGCCGCTTCGCCCAGGCCCGCCGCTCCGGATCAGGCGAGCGCCCCGCGCCTCGCGTGACCCTCGCTGCGTAACACCTTCGGCCGACCTTCCGAGAGCCGTCCCATCCCGATGCCCGGGGGTGGGACGGCTCTCGGCGCCTGGGCCGACGTGGGCGTTCACGCGATCCTGAGGAACTCCAGGGAGTAACGGAAGGTAAGCGGGGCACACGAACAGTCACTGACACATGTGCGCGGAAGGTAACGATGACGACGGATTCCGGTACTGCGACGCTGGTTGAAGAGCTGCGCGAGCGAGCGGGGGCGTTTGTGAACTCGCACGTCGACCTGTGGGTCACCGTGGAGGACGACGGGACGCTGATCCTCGCGGGCCAGGACCCCACGGCCCTGTTCCAAGCCGCCGCGGACTGGCTGGGGGACGGGCCCGCCTGCACCGTCGTCGACACCCGCTGGATCCGAGGGACGGCCGAGCCCGCCCACACCCTCTGCCTGTATCTGCGCCCGCCCGGCGCCGAACTGACGCCGCAGCGGACAGCCGAACGGGTCTAGAACCGCTCCCGGCCCCAACGAGATCCGGCAGGTAAGGGCGGCGGCGCGACCCCTCGGCGCCGCCACCCAGTTGCCCGGCATGCCTCGGCCAGACACTCGGCCGCACCCTGTACGCCAACTCGCCCGCCGCTCCGGGGCCACCACTCGCACCGTCGTCCTCATCGCGACGGGCGGCGCCACCACCGCCCTCCTTGCAGCCGTCTCCGGCCCCCTCCCCCTCCTCATCGCCCTGGCCATCGTCGCCGGCATAGTCCGCGGCAACCTCACCCTCCTCCAGGCCACCGCAGTAACAGACCGCTGGGGCACCGCCGCCCACGGACGCCTCTCCGCCACCCTCGCGGCCCCCGTCACCGTCGCCGGCGCCCTCGCCCCTTTCGCCGGAGCGGCACTCGCCGCACCACTGGGCGGCTACCCGCGCCTATTCGCCGTCCTGGCATGCGCCTCAGCATGCGCCGCCGTCCTCGCCTCCGGCTCCGGCTCCGGAACCAAGGGATGAGCAGACATCTTGCTGGCTCCCATCGAACGCGGTCGGACAGCCCTGGACGTGGGGAGCAGGCGGCGGAGCTGCCCGTGAACTCGTCGAACTCCCGCGCTTGCGTCGACCATCGGCGCAAGATGCCACACACAAGTCACTGCCAAAGCAGCCATGGCCAATCCGCCACCCCGCCGGAGTGTTTCGGCGGGGCCCCCGGTCTCACAAGATGCCCCTATGACGCGGGTATGCGGGTGTGGTGCGGATCCTTGCCTATGAGGGTGGCGAGCAGACCCAGGGGCCGTGAGCAGTCGAGCATTCCCGCCTCGTCGAAACGGACCAGCGCGACGGAAACCCGAAGCCACACCACACGCAGAACCCCCATCGACATCATCCGGCGGGGGCTCCTCACCTCTCACTCGCTCTCACACGTGTCTCACCAACAGCATTGACGCCCATGGACCACAAGGCCATGACCTGGCATCAAGCGACCGTCCCGGACCTGGTAGACGCCCCCGGACGGTTTCGCCTACCTGTACCGTGTAGTACCGAGGATGTGTCGTGCGATTACAACTGGCCGCGTTCTTGCTGGTCAAGGCAATATTGCAGGGCCTTAACTGGCACTTTACTCGCCCGCTCGCACTCCTCCTCTCACATCTTTTCCGCAGCCGGCTCGCGGACGAGCGACGAGGCTCCCGACGTCAGGAAGCACTGACCGGTGCCTGGATCTTCGCCCACACGCCGCGGTGGATTATCGGGACCTCACCCGTCTCTTGCCCGGCTGGTCGCCAGCCGGAGCGATCGACACCCTGCAGCTGGACCGCACGACATACCTCGAAGCGGGCAAGCACGGCCTGGACCCACTCATCGAGCACATGCACCTGCCTGGCCGACCTCGCCGACCGGCGAGGCCGCGCCGGATACAACGCCCACGCCGCCGGCCTACCCCTACTCAATCTCGGTGTCCATCACGACACCTGGGACGAGTTGTTCGCCGTGGCTGTCACCGACACGATGCCGTGCCGAGGAACACCTCTGGTAGCGCCCACCCGAAACAGGGCCGGTCCCCGCACGCGTCCCGGCAGATGCCGCCGCGCATGGATTGCAGCTGCCTGCAGAGCTGCAATCCAATCCCGTTCGCCCTGAAACTCGCGCGAGAGGCCCCCACGGTCGTGATGACCTGGCTAACATCCCTCCCCAGGGGAAGGCTTTCGGGGGGACGCAGTGCCGGACAGGGAAAAAGTAGTCGACTGGGCCTTGAAGTTCTTCGCACTGGCGTTCGGTATCGGCGCCTTTGTGTTCTCCATCACCGGCGGAGGCAGCAGCTCGAAGAGGCATGAGTACATCCTCTACGGAGTGGGATGTGTCGCCGCCACTACGGTCGTTGCATACTTCGAGTCGGCAGCCTCCCGGCGCTCCGTAGAGCGACGCGAGCGCCTCGTCTTGGAGGAAGCACTCCACCAAGAGCGAGTCGTACAGGCAGCGTCTGCGGCTTCGGCCCATACTGCGCGCATTAGCGGGCTGCTGGCCGGGCAAGGATCGGAACTTCATCGGTCCCGGGGTCGTCTCGACCAAGCGGTCTGCAGCGCTGCGGGACAAATACACCCCGGCTCCAGAGCAGTCTTCTACCTTTGGGAGGCTGCGGGGAGCGAGTTCAACTGCGGCGGAATCTGGCCAGGATCCCCGCCACCAGTTGACCGTATCGCGGCCGCCTCTTTCGGCTTTCCCGTGCTGCGCCATGTCTTGCGCACCGGCGGGGTCTTCAAGAGGCAGCAGATCAGCACCTACTTGAACGGGCCCCCGCCCCACACAGGCGGCAATGACCACGCGATACTTGCCGTCGCAGTGCGAGCAGGGCATCGCCAACTTGGCGTTCTTGTCATGGATGCGAGGATGGACACCTGGCCACTTGCTGCTCAGCAGCGTGGATTTTCCGACGCAAACGTCCGCCATCTCTTGGTGCTCGCCAATCTTCTGGCCGGCGGACTGGGAGGATGAGTTTCATGAGGGGAACCGAATGAGTACACCGCCCAGGAGATCTCGGCGACGGTCTGCACCCGCGATCCTCGGCGTCCCTCCTCGCCCTCCGATCGACCTGAGCGACGAAACCATCCCTCAGGCGTTCTATACCGCTGGCGACTTCTCGGCGATCGCTCCTGTGCACGAACGCACCGCGATGGAATTGCGACGAGATAACGCCAGCAGGAGCATCGGCCTGGCTGTCTCTCTCGTTGCGGCATTGGCTATGGGCGTGGCATTCTTCATCTCATTCGGTTGGGTCGTCGCTGTTGCGCCCGCCGCGATTGTGATTGCCTCAACCGTCTTGCTGGTGATGCTGAACCGTCCACGCCGACCGCCCCTGACGCCGCCACCTACCGCACGATGACGTAACCCCTGCTCCTGTCACGGCGGCTGATCGGGAAGCGGCGGGCTTCGCGCTGCAGATGTGCACGGTCCGGTACCTGGGGCTCTTCCCGGAGGACCCGCTGGACTGCCGTGGTCGGTGGTCGCGTACGTCGCCGAGCACCTGCGCGTGGAGGACCCCTCGTGCCTGAAGCGGTGCCGAGCGGCAGATGACAGCCTACGAGCACGCCTGGGAGATCCGGGACGCCTACGGCTACCACCAGTTCGAGGACGCGGCGTGGTCCGGCGGTTCCACACACGACGTGCTAGACGAGGACGTCGCCGCCTGTCCCCGCTCAAGGCACGCCAACCTCAGCGTTTATCTGGACACTTGGCAGCTGTCGATGAGGCGGGCAAGGACGCTGAGGGTGGCCAGTTGTTCCAGTGACTCCTGTTCCGTCCACTCGCCCGTCTCGTGGGCGGCGGGGTTGCGGATCGCGAAGAACGATCCGAGCCCGAGTTGCAGGGCGCCGCGTTGCCGGCTCTGGACGGTAGGAGTCGTCGCGTCGCCGGGGACACGGAGTCGAGGCTTGCCCGGCTCGGCCGGCTTGTCGCTGAATGCCTCTTGCACGAGCTTGTCGTCGGCAACGTCTCGGCGCCCGAGCTTCGCCTGGAGGTGAGCGTTGATCGCGCTGGCGGCAGCGTGCACGGCTGCACGGTAGTGCTGAGAGTCCCAGAAAGTGCGGGCTGCGTCCCAGACCCAGGGGTGGAACTGGTCGGCCGGGAGGGCCGGAGCGTCGGGTGCCAACCTGGCTTCCCATTCATCCATGTCGGTGAGGATGCCCAGCCCTCGCTGCACCTGGTTCCGGGCATGTGTCTCTCCCGCCATCGCGTCGACGTTGATCTCTTGCGCGAGTTGCGGGTCAAGACGGCGCAGGACCTGCTTTACCGTGGGTTCAGCCCGATGCAGTTGCTCCAGGAGTGCCTCGTCCCCGATGTAGTCGCCGGGCCTGGTGCTGTTCTCGTAGCGCATGGCCAGGTTGTCGAACGCTTCGAGCTGTTGCCGCATCCAGTTACGATCCACTGCCGCATGGTAGGTGACCCGCCGCGCCATCCGGAATGGTTTCTGTGTCCTGAGACTCGCCGAGGTCAGTGACAAGCTGCCCGACCCGGGAGGCGATGGCGTTATGTCGTTCGACCTCGCGTGGCCTGCCGCGTTCAACGGCGTCCTGAGCGAGCTGCTGCTCGCGAGCGAGTCGGGACCGCAGACGCGGTGTGTACTCGCTGGTGGTGAGGAACTTCGAGCAGCGGAGATAGAGGTCGCACTCGCTGGGGCCTTCAGTGCGTGCCCGCAGGCAGTGGCCGAGCAACGCACTCAGATGAGCAGATAGCGGGCGCACGTTGGCCCATACCTGACCACGCGGTGGATAGCTCGTCAGTGAGCGGGCGTCCGCACTCCCGGCACGACGAGGACGGACCACCGCCGGCCGGCTGGCACGGCGGGGACGGCGATGACGTCTGCCGGGCAGCCGGTGAAGGCGGCTCAGGCATTGTCTACGACGACAGCCCGACCCACGGTTTACCTGGGCAGCCGGACGCCTCGGCTCCGGCGCTCACCTACTGTTGCCTCCGTTGCCTTAGCGCCCTTTGGAGCCTTCCCACAGTCCGAGGCGTACAAGCCGGCGCTGACGGCATCGCTCGTACAGGCCGGTCAGGCCGAAAAGCCCGCCGAGGAACACGCCCCCGGCAAGGCCGATCACGACGTCGAGAGGCTGGGTATTCGGCAGCAAGAGGAAGAAGACCGCCCAGGAAATGCCCGTGAGAAGCGCCAGACCCAGCGGATGCGCGGCTGCGAACCTCTGGCTGCATGCCGGCGGCTGATCACCACCCAGGGCGCGGTCCACAGCCCAGAACCCATCCACCACAACCTGACCGATCCCCGTCATGGCCAAGATCGTAGCGGGCGGGGACGACGGTGCCGGTGCTCGATCCGCGCTGCACCGCGCTCTCGCCTCACGATCGGACCAGGACGGCTCGTGACCTGCCATCAGCGATCCCGCTTCCTCGTGAAGACCACGCCAGCGGTGCACGGGCGGGCTGTGGGGGGAATCGCTGTCTTGACGCAGCAGTCCGCAGGTAAGGATTCTGGCTCAGGCTTGGATCCGCGCGGGTTCAGCCGGGTGCGGGAGTATTTCGCCCGGACATGCCTGCGCCCTGGAAGGGAACCCGATGATCAAAATTACGCGGACGCTCACGGCGATCGTGCTGGCCAGTACCTTCACCATCGGCAGCGCCTCGGCCGCCTCAGCCGGTCAGCAGACTCCCGCCGGTGCGAGAAGCTGGGCCCAGTGCGAGTCCGGCGACTGGTGCATGTGGGACAACGACAACGCGGGCGGGGACATCTACGACGACCAGAACGCGGTGAAGTACAACCCGAATCTGGCGGCCCCGGGCTACGGCTGGAACGACCGTGCCAACTCCGTCGCGAACATGAGCACCAGGTACGTCTGCGTCTTCTGGGACAAGAATCTGGGAGGGAACTACGTGCGCATTGCCCCCAACGGCCGGGTGAACCTCCCCGTCTCGTGGAAGAACAAGGTGAGTTCCTACCGGAGCCTGCCCGCCGGCATCAGTAGTTGTGTCTTCGACTGACAGCTGCCCATACATACACTGCTCGGCAGCCACCAACCTACCGCGCTGGTCAATCATTGTTGACGTTAGCTCCGTATTCGGTGCCGCAGCCCTCGAAGAGATCGGGGAATCCGTGGGTGATGACCAGGCGGTAGGAGGTGGGGATGAAATCGCAGTCCTTCTCGTGCCACTGGATGGCACCAAGGGTCCACGCGGCGAGCACGATGACTGCAACCCAGGTGGCGAGGTTCCGTGGTGGCTGCCAACCGTCTAGGTGTATTGACCCGCAGGGTTGTTTGCGCGGGTGATGGGTGGGTTTCCGCCGAGTGCGGTGTGGCCGCGGTGGTGGTTGTAGGTGTGGAGGAAGTCTGGCAGAGCGGCTGTTCGCTCGTCGTTG
>NZ_JAAGLX010000094.1:0-6104 GCF_010548325.1 Streptomyces sp. SID13666
TCCGCAGGCGCAGCGAGCGGGCGTACGGGGTCAGCGCGTCGGTGACCTGCTGGGCGAGCTCACGGGTCGGGACCAGGACCAGAGCCAGCGGCTGCAGCGGTTCGGCGCGCTGACCGGCGGTCCTGGCGAGCAGTGCCAGACCGAAGGCGAGGGTCTTGCCGGAACCGGTACGGCCGCGGCCCAGGACGTTACGGCCGGCGAGGGCGTTGGGCAGCGTCGCGCCCTGGATGGGGAACGGCACCGCCATGCCCTCGTGCGCCAACGTCGCCAGCAGAGCGGCCGGCATGTCCAGCGCGGCGAAGCTCTCCACCGCGGGCAGCGCCGGGGTGAGCGTGACCGGAAGAGCGAACTCGCCCTGAACGGACGGGCGTCGACTCGAACCGCCGGAGCGGCCCGAGCCCGCGTAGCTGCCGGAACGGCCGGAGCCACCCGCGTAACCGCCGGAACGGCTCGGCGCACCGGAGCGGCTCGGCGCCGAACGGCCGTAACCGCCGGCACTGGACGCGCCGCCGCGGCTGGTGGAACTGGAGCTGGAATACGAGCGGTTGGAACGAACGGGGTTCACGGAGAACCTTCCTGGATACGGCACGTATCCAGGAGGCCCCAGCAGCGAACACGCCGCACGAAGGCATCGCAGAGACGAACCGGAAGAACGAGCAAGAACGAGACGGGACCGAAGCGGCGCGGAATCAACCGCGCGAACACACTTCGCCACGAGCGGCACTGCCAGAGATGGCGGCCGGGAACTGGACGCGCGAGGAGGCGGGTCCGGGGCAGTGAGCACATCGCGGTCGTGGACCGCGGAGCCGCCTGCCATACGGCTTGGTTCTACTGTCCGCAGCCGCCTCGCCCCGCGATGAGCGGGGGGGTGTGCGGGGGGATTGTGCGGGCGACGGGTAGGGCCCGCAGCCTTACGGTGCGGGCCCTACCCGGTGATGCGCGTCAGTGCTTAGGCGGGAACGATGTTCTCCGCCTGCGGGCCCTTCTGGCCCTGCGTGACGTCGAAGGAGACCTTCTGGCCTTCCTGGAGCTCACGGAAGCCCTGGGCGGCGATGTTCGAGTAGTGGGCGAAGACGTCAGCGCCGCCACCGTCCTGCTCGATGAAGCCGAAGCCCTTTTCAGCGTTGAACCACTTCACGGTGCCAGTAGCCATGTGTGTCTCCTAAAGACAGGGGGCAGAACCGAAAACCGCACTCTGCGGAATCCGCGTCGCCGCAATGAGCCCATCCGGAGATGACCGGCCAAACAAAAATGCACCCGCGGGTCACGCCCGTCGAGTGCACACAAAGTTCATGGGTACCACAACTGCAACTGGCAACAAGGTAGCACGACACCGGCCCTCGTGCCGGATTTCCCACCGGCGGGTTGATCTTCCCGTCGGTGGTCCGGGTGTGGGACTCTGAGGTATCCGACTGCCCCCTCTCCTTGCTGAGGTCCTATGCGTTGCGTCATCGCCGGCTGTTCCTTCGATCTGGTCAAGAGCGAAGTGCAGGACAGGATGCGGGGCGTCAAGCCCGAAGCGGTCACGGGAGAATCCGTGATCATCAGCCGTCGCACCTACCCCGTGAAACAGGTCGGCCAGATCCTCACCCGACAGGACCGGCGTGACTTCACCGCCGAGCAGATCACCCGGGCCATGACCCGACTCGGCTTCACCTGCCGTCCCGCGCCCGAGGCCGCTGCGGTAACTGCCACCGCTGTTCTCAGCCCGCTCCAGGCCGCAGTAGCGATGCTGGGCACACCCGCTTACAGCTGACCGGCCCCACCTCACCCCATGCGACCTCGGCAGGAGCGGCCCCAACCCTCTCGTCGCCGGCTGGCGCCACGCAGGCCGCCATCCCGCTCCGCGATACCCGGCGCACCGTAACCTGCCGAGCGGTGCCCCGAAGTGGCCGAGTGCCTGCCAGAAGGGTTCCGGAAGCGACAGCGCTGCCCCCAGCTGCCGTTACGGGGCGCCAGGAACCGACAGGACGGCTCGTATGCGCTTGCCTACCGGTACCCGCTCCACCGTCACCTGCACACACAGCCGGTTCACGATCTCCAGACCGTGACCGCCGGCCCGGGACGGATCGGGCGGGAACACGACCGGCAGAGCGGTACTGGAGTCCCATACCGTCACCACCACGCTGCGAGGGCTTCCCTCCAGTTCCAGCAGGGACGGGCCGTGCGCGTAGCGTTCAGCGTTGGTCAGCAGCTCCGTGACCACGAGCCTCACGTCGAAGCGGAATCGCTCGCTCAGGGTTGTGGCGAGATCCGCGGCCAGACAGTCAAGGAATTCATCGGCCAGTAGCCGGGCGGCACCCAGACCGCCGGGCTCACTGCCGTAATTCCCGGCCCGGTACACCAGCCCCAAACCCACCAACCCCTCGAACACCGTTACAGCGGCGGGAGACTCAGCCCCGGCCGGATGAGCCCTCATCCATCCCCGCCCTCGAGGAGCATCGCGCGATGCACCAACGTCTCCCCCCTCGGCTACCCCGCTGAGTGCCCCGCAGCCCAGCCCGGGTTCTTGGGCTCAGGCGGCGGGATTGCCGGGCCGGTTGCGCAGCTGTTCGTTGAGGGCCAGGGCCTCTTCGAGCTGGTCCTCCAGCGCCACGATGCGGCAGGCGGTTTCGATGGCGGTGCCCTGGTCGACGAGCTCGCGGGCACGGGCCGCGATGCGCAGCTGGTAGCGGGAGTAGCGGCGGTGGCCGCCCTCGGACCGCAGCGGGGTGATCAGGCGGGCTTCGCCGATCGCACGGAGGAACGCGGCGTTGGTGCCGATCATCTCGGCGGCGCGACCCATCGTGTAGGCGGGGTAGTCCTCGTCGTCGAACCGGTCGGACGGGCTCGCGGGGCTCGCGGGGGGTTGTTCGGTCATTACGCCTCTTCGTGTCTGATGGTCATCTGGCCTCCTGGACAAACGCGTGGAGGGGCCCCGGAGCCGTACCTGGCTTCCGGGGCCCCATGGGGCGGATCAAACACCATCTACATCTACCGGCTTGTGCCTGCCGGTCCTGCCGTATCCGCACTGCCGCGTCGGGGGAACACGGGGCGCGGGGATCTTGAATGCTTGACCGGGGACCACCTTCCAATCCGGGGCCTTGCGAGTGCCCGCACACACCTGCCGTGCGGGCGATCCTGATGGTGTCGCTCCGAACCTTCCTGCTCGTACCTGAAACGATGAAAAGCTACTGACCTGCTGGTACTTCAGATACTGCGGTCCTGCGATCACAACGGAACTGCACTTCACACGCTGCGTTTCACAGGTTGTGACCTGCGCGGCAGCCCCTCATGGGCCGCCCAGCCCGGCAATCAATCCCTACGGCCCTCCCACATGAAGCGGCCGCCGGATTCCACTGCCGTGCCGTACCTACGGGAACAACCGAACTGCTGGTAGTGCGACCTGCTGGTGGCCTTCACCGCACCACCCTCCGGCAGCCAGCCCCGTCGCCCGTCCTGCAACTGCTCTGGCTTGGAACCCCACTGCCGAACCTCCCGGTGCGCGCGCCCGCAGCCAACGCCTTCACCGAGGTACCACCCACTGACTTCACTGCTGAGTACTGCAAACTGCACTTACCAGTACTGCCACCGCATTGAATGCGGCCCTGCTCACGGCGGCCCCTGATCACTGCGAGCCACCCGGTCCGGTCGTCAGTCCCGTCGCCGTCCTGCACCTGCTCTGGCTTCGACACTCCACCACCGCACCTTCCTGCACACTGCGACTGCCTGTACTGCGGTTACTACTTGCCCGGCAGTTCGTTTCTGCCAGGCCCTGCTGTCTCTCTGGGCTACGAGAGAAACCATAACCACGTCCCTCCCCCAATGTCTACTCCGGTCGGCATAGATTTCCGCGCGTTCGGCAGCGAGGTAATCGCCACCGAACTGCGACGGTGGCGGAAAGGCCCCACGGCCGTCGCTGCTGGGCCGGGGGGCTGCGGGCCAGGGAACAAGCCGCCGGGATTTGCTCCGGGGTGGCGCCCAGCCGCCCCCGGGGCGTCGGCGGACCCCTCGGCCGGGGCAGGCAGCGTCAGGCCGCGTCAGGCCGCCAGTTTGTTGAACTTGCGGATCTGCCGGTCGAAGATCCGGGCGGGAGCGATCCGCCGCAGCAAGCTGATACGCCGGGCGAACGGTCCGGCCGGGGAGCGCAGTTTCGGTGTGCGGGTGGTGGCTGCGGTGACGACGGCCTGGGCGACGACGGAGGGGGCGTCGCCTCCCCTGACCGCCTGCGCAACGGCCTGGTCGACGGTCCGCCGCTGGTTCTCGTATACCGGCAGCGGCGTGTCGGGCTGTACGAGGTTGCCATCGAAGGAGGTGTTGGTTGCACCGGGCTCGATGAGCAGCACGCGGACGCCGTGCTCGCGGACCTCGTGGTCCACGGACTCGGAATACCCCTCGATGGCGTGCTTGGAGGCGATGTAGGCGGACATGAACGGCTGGGGTGCGAACCCGTAGAACGACGAGATGTTGATGATCCGGCCACGGCCCTGGGCCCGCATGTGCGGCAGGACGGCCTTCGTCATACGGACCACGCCGAGGACGTTGATATCGAAGACGCGCTGGTGCTGTGCCACGGAGCTTTCCTCGGTGGCGCCCGATGCGCCGATGCCGGCGTTGTTGACCAGGACGTCGATCCGGCCGAACCGGTCGATGACCTGCTGGACCAGCGTGGTGACCGACTCATCGCTGATCACGTCGAGTTCGAGGAAGGTCACGCCGTCGCGGGGGGCGATCCTCGCGGTGTTCCGGCTGGTGCCGACCACGTCGAAGCCCGCCTGGACGAGGGCGAGGGCGGTGGCTTCTCCGATGCCGGAGGACGCGCCCGTCACCAGTGCTACCGGTCGCTTCGTACCCATCATGGACTCCTGGTGTGATTCATCACTTTTATGGTCACTTGAGGCTATTCGCGTTCCCGAAGGCGCGCTTGGACTTCTCGTCGCCGCCCCGGCACATAACCACATCTCCAAGGTAGCTGTTATAGCCATAAGTGCAACTCGAGTGACGCGGATTCCGATGAACCTGTGGCGGGGACGTATCGTCTGGAAGATGAGGGCCGATACCCGCACTGCAGGAAGGGGAAGTCATGGGGCGAGCACTGCGGGCTGATGCGGAGCGCAGCGTGCGCGCGATCCTGGAGGCGGCCGAGAGGGTGCTCGCGGAGGATCCGGGCGCACCGATGGAGCAGATCGCCGAGGCTGCGGGTCTGGCCAGGACGACGGTGCACCGGCGGTTCGCGAACCGGCAGGCCCTCATCGACGCACTGGCCGCCTCCGCGAAGCAGCAGCTCACGGCCGCCATTGACGACGCCCACCTGGAGACCGCTCCTCCGCTGGTCGCGCTGCACCGGGCCACTGCGAACACGCTGCGGGTCAAGGGCGCCTGGCGGTTCACACTCGGCAACCCCCTGGCCCACAACGGCATCGCCCAGGAGGTCTGGTCCGAGATCCACACACGGTCACTCGCCTTCCTCGCCCGGGCGCAGCGCGAGGGGCTCCTCGCCCCGGACGCGGACCTGGAGTGGACACGGCGGGTCTACTACGCCCTGGTCACCGAGGCGCTGCAAGGTCCCGGCGCCACCGGGGACGCCGATGCACAGAACCCGGAGGCATTGGCCACCCGTATCGTCGACACGCTGCTGTACGGCGCGGGACGACGCCACTGAGCCAGGCCCGCCCAACGGAACTTCCTACCGTCATGACCTGCACGAACGGCTGGTGCGGGGCGTGCACCGCGGAGACCGCTCTGCGCCCTGACCGCGGAAACCGCCACGATGACACCCGGTTCCCGCTGCTGAACGCGAAACCACGGGGTTCGGGGCCGTCAGCGTCACCGGCCGGCTGCCCGCCGACCGGCTAGCGCGCCTTGCAGTGCTCGGTTCTTTGAGGCGCTCCCCCACCACCCGGCTGCACCCGATGAGAAGGGAGGCGTCGATGAGAAGGGAGGCGTCGATGATGCCCAGACTCAGGCGGCGGAGTGGGTGTGGGTGCGGAGCTGTTCATTGAGTGCGAGGGCTTCTTCGAGCTGGTCCTGCAGCGCGACGATGCGGCACGCGTCCTCGATCGCGGTGCCCTGGTCGACGAGCTCACGCACCCGGACAGCGATCCGCAGCTGATAGCGGGAGTAAC
>NZ_JAAGLX010000095.1:0-6057 GCF_010548325.1 Streptomyces sp. SID13666
CAACGACGAGCGAACAGCCGCTCTGCCAGACTTCCTCCACACCTACAACCACCACCGCGGCCACACCGCACTCGGCGGAAACCCACCCATCACCCGCGCAAACAACCCTGCGGGTCAATACACCTAGGCCGCGACTGCTCGGCTCTGCCTGGGACGACGGCAGACGGGATGGCAGCCCCCACCTCCACCACGAACTGCCCGCAGTCGCCGTCCGGGTTTCCGCCATCCCAGAGTCGGAGCGCCCCCGCCGGAGGCACTGCTTGGACCTGGTCGGCTGGCAATCTGCGCACCCGCCCCTGCCCCCTGCCCGGACCTGTGTTTCCCCCACCTTGTGGGCGCGGACGGCGGCCGGCGCGGTCCGCCGGTGGCGCAGACATGGAGGCGAGGCCGCGCCGGACGACGGCCGGCGCCGCCGCGCTGTGCGCGGCCCTTTCTCTCTCCGAGAGAAGACTGCCTTGCAGACCCTGAGAGGACCGAGACTACGGGCCAGCGGCGAGCGCAGCGAGGCGCCTTGATCTAGTAGAGAAACTCTGTCCCCAAGGTCGTATGGCAGCACTATGCCTTCTCCTGTGGCCAGTTGGCGATGCGGATCCGAGCTGCTTCGGCTATCTCGGTCCAAGGGTCGTCCGTCAAACGGAGCACCGCCCAGCGCGGGGTGTGCCGATGGGTGGCGACTTTGTTGCGAACTGCGTCGTCGGGATCGTCGACCAGCGCCGCCAGCAGTTCAGCCGGGCAGTTCCGACGACTCGCCACCCTGCTGCGAACACGCCAGTCGTCGTCCTTGATCAGCTCGGCAAGGATCTGCGGCGGGCAGCTGCGGTTGTGGGCAGCCCAGACACGCATGTCCGGGTGCTCACGCACCAACTCACCCCAGAGCGGCAGCGCCATAGCCGCCCACGCCGAGCGGCCGTACTCCGCCGGGTCCTCGCTCAAGCGAAGGCGCATGAACTCCTCGACGGACGTGATCTCAGGAAGATGGTCTGGCATGGCAGGACCGTAACGCACGATGTCTAGGCCAAGCGTCAAACCTCCCCCAATGCCGGACCGACAAGCATCACCTGTACCCGAGGCGATCGCTGAAGCGCCGAGGTTCTGGGAGGACGTCCGGGCTTGCTGAGGCGTTCTTACCTCCCTTGGGGAATCGCTGGCTACACACGCAGGCGGTAGCGGAGCGCGCTCGGCAGATCGCGGCAGCCGTGCCTGAGGACGAACGAGACCTTCTGGAGGCAGCAGCCTGGCTGCATGACCTGGGGTACGCGACCGAGCTCTGGGCTACAGCGTTCCACCCACTCGACGGAGCCCGCCATCTCGAATCCCTCAATACACCGCGGCGGTTGGTCTGCCTGGTCGCTCATCACTCCGGGGCAACCTTCGAGGCGGAACAGCGGGGAATGTCGGCAGAGCTGGCGACGTACGAACGGGAAGACTCCCCGCTGCTGGATGCGCTGATCTACGCGGACATGACCACGGGGCCGGCTGGTGAGTCTTTCGACTTCGACACCCGCATCGACGAGATCCTCGACAGGTACGCGCCCGGCACCGAGGTACACAACCCGATCAGCAACGCGCGGCCCTACCTGGGAGCCGCCATCGAGCGGGTACGTGCGCGCCTGGAGCACAGTTCCCGGTTCGGGTGGCGCCGATCGTCCGATGTAGGGATCGTTCATCGCTTATGAGGGTCCCTGCAGCTCGGCAGCCCGCTGACGAATGTGTGATGGCACGGTGATGTCACCCACCCTCGTGCCGCCATGATCCGCCAGCTGCCGCGCTGGGCCTACCTGTTGTCAAGGTGGGGGTACGACCTCTCCCCCACTGGAGGTAAGCACCATGGCTCCTCGTCCCCCCCGCACGCGGTCGCGTGTTCCGCAGATGTGGTTGCCGTCGCCCCAACGGCCGGCAGTTCGGCGCCGCCTGCCCGCAGCTCAAAGAGGCTGCCGGCACGGCTCTTGGGCTTTCGCCGTCGATCTGCCATCGACGGGTAGACGGCGTCCGAAATGCCGTAGCGGGTTTCTCACCCGCAGGGCGGCCCGGGCCGCCCTGGAGCAGGCGCTGGAGGCCGAGCGCACCGGCCTCGATTGTGAACCTGATCTCACGGTTGCTGCGTACCTGATCACCTGGCTGCGTGGAAAACAGGAGCAGTTGCGGCCCACTTCATTGGCCGGCTACCGCGATCACGTGCATCGGGAACTGATCCCAGCCTTCGGGACCCTGCTGCTCGGCGACCTGCGGCCGCGGCACATAGCCTCCTGGTGCCAGGCAGAGCTGGACCGGGGAAGAGGGCGCACCACCGTATAGCGGATCGGTGCCACTCTCTCCAGCGCCCTGGGGTCCGCGTGGCGTACCCGGCTCGTGGAGGAGAACTGGTGCCGGTACGCGATGATGCCGCGGCCGGCGGCGCCGGAGCGGATCTGTTGGAACCCCACGCAGGCGGCGGCGTTCCTGCGCCACAACCACACCGTCTACGCCGACCAGATGGCCGACATCTTCGAGGTACTGCTGGGAACCGGCATGCGGCGCGGCGAAGTCCTCGGACTGCACTGGCCGGACGTGCACCTGGCCGAGAAGACCCTGCTCGTGCGGTGGAACCTCACCCTGATCAACAACAATCAGCTGTTCCTGGGCCACCCCAAGACCAAGGCGAGCCGCAACTGGGTCAGCCTCGCACCCCGGGTCATCGCCGCCCTCCAACGCCAGGAGGCGCGCGCCCGCAACGGCCTACCGGAGGGTGTGCTACTGGAGGGGCTGGTCTTCTGCCGACCCGACGGCTCTCCCCTGAGGCCGCAACGGATCCTGACCGAGCAGCGCCGGCGCGCTGCAGAGGTCGTCCTGCCACGGATCAGCGTGCACGATCTACGGCATACCGCGGCCACCATCATGATCAGCTCACGTGTCCCACTCGCGGTGGTGTCCAAGACTCTCCGGCACTCGACACTGTCAACCACCGTCAACCTCTACGGGCACTTGCTCCCGCACGCCGCCCGCGCCGCAGTCACCGCCATCGGCACCGCACTCGAACGCACCGACCGCAAACACGCCCAATCCTCGGACGATTCACCTGACGGCCCATCGGAAGAACGGGCCGCCTGAGGCCTCGAACCCCCCATGCCTCGCCGCAAGGCTCGTCGTGGCGGCATCCCTGACCAGGGTGCCGCCACGAAGGATGCCTGATCCGGCACTGGCCTGTCCCGGCCAGTGACTGGAGATGCCGGCGACCGCCGCAGCTATCTCCGCCGTAGCTTCCATCCGTTGCGCTTCCGGCTCGGCGACGGCACACCCCCACGAACGGCACGACGGATCTGGTCGAACGTGGCAATCACATTACGGTCGCGGCCCGGCAGAACCGCTCCAAGGCACACCAACCTGATGCGCCCCTCACCGAGCGGGATGCCGATGAAAACCGGTGCGCCGGCACACCCATCAGGAACTGTGCGGTCCCAGCGAACACTGCCGCTACCAACACGGGCGACGTTGCCAACGACCACCGCCTGCAGCCTCGCTCCCGACGACGCGTCAACGTCGTGGCCCAGGATGTACGCGGGAACCGGGTCCGTTCCGATGGCGGCGATGTCCTGCTCACCGGCCGCCAGACCATCCGTGATCTCGTCGGTGGTCCAGCGCCACCCCTTCCGCTCCCCGTGAGCGTGCAGGGCCTCAGCAGGCAGCACCGCGACACCCAGGTCGTCGTAGTGCTCCCAACCATCGGCAAAGCCGGTCATCAGCAGCTTCTCGGCACTCATCTCCGGATCACACAGCTCGGCCCGCAGAGTCACCTCGGCGAGGTCATACCGTGTGAGCGCACCGGCCGTAACGAGGTACTGCCGGACGACATCCCCGTCAGGCGTGGTTTCCAGGAGATCGTTGAACCAGAACGCCGTCCCGAAATGGCGCTCCCGATGCGCCGCCCGCTGGAAGGGCAATGTGGAGCGGCTGACCGCGTTCATGATGGCATCAATGATCGCAGTGTGATCAACGAACGAGGTAGGCATGGAGCGGGACACTACCCGCCAGGGCACACCTCCAGCCATTCCCTTTAGCTCCTCATCTAGCGGGAACAGGCGGCCCCGCACCGGCGTAACCAGCTGCCGTCGGGCCTGTGCGACGCATCAGCCGTGGAGACACTGCAACTACCGCACCAGCAAGACCAGTGACTACGCCTGCGGCTGGGAGCGGCCCGCGCGTACGGTCGAGGCTGTCGAGTCGGTGTCGCCGGCTGAACAAGCGGCCCAACCCGAATCCCAGCAACGGCATCGCTGAAAACCTCACGAGTCAAGGTGTCTATGACGGCGATCTCCGCATGGCTCTGCTCAGCGGTGCCGGCCGGAGCGCACCCACGCCACATCCTATGAGGATTCATCTGACGGTCCATCGGAAGAGCAGGCTGCCTGAGGCCTCAACGAGCCCTGGGTCCCGCCGGAAGTCTCTGCGTGGCGGTATCCCTGACCAGGGGTGCCGCCACGCAGGATGATCTTTCGTGCCGGGTTGCCGTCACCGGGCCATCACGTGTACTCCCAACGCATCCAGCGGGCCTGTCGTTGCCGACAAACCCGCTGGTCGCACCGTCGGGACGACAGGATTAGAACCTGCGACCCCTTGACCCCCAGTCAAATTCTGTCAAGGCATTCTCTCGGTAAACAGGATAAAGGCGTCAGCACTTCGCGCTGTGGCGCGTCAGTTGTTCCGAGTCGCGCATGCCGCGTGGCCCCCAACTAGTCCCCAGGGGAATGGTCCTAGTGTCATGCCACAAGATCCCCCCAGTGTGAGCGGCTTGTCAGGAATTCACAAGACGTCGAAAATGCGGAGGGCGGAGGCTGGAAATGGAGGAAGGGATCCGGGGCCTCCTCCGCGATTGGCCGGCGCAGTGTCCCCAACGATCTGCGACAGGGTCCGCAGGCCGTCGGGCGCCCTTTGGTAGTACAAGGGCCGGGCGACATCGCTGCCCCCTCCGCCGCATGACTCAGACCGGGACAACATCCCGACCCGCTGCTTTAGCGAGCGTGCGGGCCCGGTTGCAAGCGCGGCCACATGACGATCTTGGTTGCTCCGAAAGCACGATCCCGCCGCTACATGAGCCGCGGATTCCTCGCCAAGACCCACCACCCGATCGAATCACAAACCGACAAGACCACGCTGCCCACCGAACTCACCGCATAGCCTCACGACAAGATCACCGAATGGCCGTCGCTACACCAGTCCAGCGGACGTGACCGAGCCCCCGGTCGGCGGCGATCCACGCGAGGTCCGTCTCACCAAGCTTGGTGAGAACGATGGCGGCGCCCTGGTAGGTCATGGCCATGAACCCGCGTCTTGTCGCGATCGTGGCCTTCGTATGCCTGAGTCGCGATAAGTAGGTCGCCAAGGGTGACATCTAGGGACTCGGCTAGAGCAGTGATAACCGGGAGCCGGGCAGGGGGCCACCGGGGGTCGCTGCGGGCGGACCTTGCCAAATGCCAACGCTCGCGCCGGTCGCCTGGCCAGCCGGATTTCCGGCCCCGCCACCGTCGTCCTGAAAGGTCGAAAGGGCGGGTGAGCCGCGGTCTGCTGGTGTGGCCGCTCGGATCGGGTGCGGCGCTCACTATTCCGCAGGCCACTCATACACCGTGGAGGCTACTCCCGTGTGCCGGACGCCCTTGAGTCTGACCTCCGTAGGCAACTCGATCTCGAACCGATTCACCGGGTCCGGGACGAGGCGAAGGGTCGGGGTGCCCGTGCCCCTCTCCAGGTGTGAGGCGATCACCAGGACGTAGTTGTCCCCTTCAGACATGGCTCGCCTGAACTCCGCTCGGGTAAGAGAAAGTTCGAACGGGACCGCACCGCCGTGCGCCTTGATCTCGAAGAAGCGCCCGGTCGAGTCGAGGGCGTCGGCCCCGAAGCCCGAGACGCCGCGCTGGTCCTCTAGGTCGATGCCCTGCATCCGCAGGATGCGCCCTAGCTGTACTGGCCCGTGAGGTTGGGGACGCGGCTGGCGGGTGGTTGGCCTTTGAGTGCGGTGTGTCCGCGGTGGTGATTGTAGGTGTGCAGCCAGGCGGGGTATGCGTCGCGTCGCTCGGCCTCGGTCCG
>NZ_JAAGLX010000096.1:0-2500 GCF_010548325.1 Streptomyces sp. SID13666
ACAGTGGACGCGAAGCAAAAATAGTTAGACAAGCCCTCGGCCTATTAGTACCAGTCAGCTCCACCCGTTACCGGGCTTCCACATCTGGCCTATCAACCCAGTCGTCTACTGGGAGCCTTAACCCCTCAAAGGGGGTGGGAATACTCATCTCGAAGCAGGCTTCCCGCTTAGATGCTTTCAGCGGTTATCCTTTCCGAACGTAGCCAACCAGCCATGCCCTTGGCAGGACAACTGGCACACCAGAGGTTCGTCCGTCCCGGTCCTCTCGTACTAGGGACAGCCCTTCTCAATATTCCTACGCGCGCAGCGGATAGGGACCGAACTGTCTCACGACGTTCTAAACCCAGCTCGCGTACCGCTTTAATGGGCGAACAGCCCAACCCTTGGGACCGACTCCAGCCCCAGGATGCGACGAGCCGACATCGAGGTGCCAAACCATCCCGTCGATATGGACTCTTGGGGAAGATCAGCCTGTTATCCCCGGGGTACCTTTTATCCGTTGAGCGACGGCGCTTCCACAAGCCACCGCCGGATCACTAGTCCCGACTTTCGTCCCTGCTCGACCCGTCAGTCTCACAGTCAAGCTCCCTTGTGCACTTACACTCAACACCTGATTGCCAACCAGGCTGAGGGAACCTTTGGGCGCCTCCGTTACTCTTTAGGAGGCAACCGCCCCAGTTAAACTACCCACCAGACACTGTCCCTGATCCGGATCACGGACCGAGGTTAGACATCCAGCACGACCAGAGTGGTATTTCAACGACGACTCCACCATGGCTGGCGCCATGACTTCACAGTCTCCCACCTATCCTACACAAGCCGAACCGAACACCAATATCAAGCTATAGTAAAGGTCCCGGGGTCTTTCCGTCCTGCTGCGCGAAACGAGCATCTTTACTCGTAGTGCAATTTCACCGGGCCTATGGTTGAGACAGTCGAGAAGTCGTTACGCCATTCGTGCAGGTCGGAACTTACCCGACAAGGAATTTCGCTACCTTAGGATGGTTATAGTTACCACCGCCGTTTACTGGCGCTTAAGTTCTCAGCTTCGCCACACCGAAATGTGACTAACCGGTCCCCTTAACGTTCCAGCACCGGGCAGGCGTCAGTCCGTATACATCGCCTTACGGCTTCGCACGGACCTGTGTTTTTAGTAAACAGTCGCTTCTCGCTGGTCTCTGCGGCCACCCCCAGCTCAGGGAGCAAGTCCCCTCACCAGTTGTGGCCCCCCTTCTCCCGAAGTTACGGGGGCATTTTGCCGAGTTCCTTAACCATAGTTCACCCGAACGCCTCGGTATTCTCTACCTGACCACCTGAGTCGGTTTAGGGTACGGGCCGCCATGAAACTCGCTAGAGGCTTTTCTCGACAGCATAGGATCATCCACTTCACCACAATCGGCTCGGCATCAGGTCTCAGACTATATGTTGCGCGGATTTGCCTACGCAACGCCCTACACCCTTACCCCGGGACAACCACCGCCCGGGCTGGACTACCTTCCTGCGTCACCCCATCGCTTACCTACTACAGAATCGGGTCGCCGGCTCCACCACTCCCCTCAACTCCGAAGAGATCAGGGCGGCTTCACGGGCTTAGCATCCTCTGGTTCGATACTGGGCGTTTCAAAGCGGGTACCGGAATATCAACCGGTTGTCCATCGACTACGCCTGTCGGCCTCGCCTTAGGTCCCGACTTACCCTGGGCAGATCAGCTTGACCCAGGAACCCTTAGTCAATCGGCGCACACGTTTCCCACGTGTGTATCGCTACTCATGCCTGCATTCTCACTCGTGTACCGTCCACGACTGGCTTCCGCCGCCGCTTCACCCGGCACACGACGCTCCCCTACCCATCCCCGCACCCGTTAGGGCTTCACACGGGAATGACACGACTTCGGCGGTACGCTTGAGCCCCGCTACATTGTCGGCGCGGAATCACTTGACCAGTGAGCTATTACGCACTCTTTCAAGGATGGCTGCTTCTAAGCCAACCTCCTGGTTGTCTCTGCGACTCCACATCCTTTCCCACTTAGCGTACGCTTAGGGGCCTTAGTCGATGCTCTGGGCTGTTTCCCTCTCGACCATGGAGCTTATCCCCCACAGTCTCACTGCCGCGCTCTCACTTACCGGCATTCGGAGTTTGGCTAAGGTCAGTAACCCGGTAGGGCCCATCGCCTATCCAGTGCTCTACCTCCGGCAAGAAACACGCGACGCTGCACCTAAATGCATTTCGGGGAGAACCAGCTATCACGGAGTTTGATTGGCCTTTCACCCCTAACCACAGGTCATCCCCCAGGTTTTCAACCCTGGTGGGTTCGGTCCTCCACGAAGTCTTACCTCCGCTTCAACCTGCCCATGGCTAGATCACTCCGCTTCGGGTCTTGGGCGCGCGACTCATTCGCCCTATTCGGACTCGCTTTCGCTACGGCTACCCCACACGGGTTAACCTCGCCACACACCGCAAACTCGCAGGCTCATTCTTCAAAAGGCACGCAGTCACGAGA
>NZ_JAAGLX010000097.1:0-4988 GCF_010548325.1 Streptomyces sp. SID13666
ATCAACCCCCGGGAATTGCATCAAACGGGCGAGAAGTCGCAGGTCACATGGTCACGGCGGGAAACGGAAGGGTTCCTCAGCCTCTACAAACTGGCAGCCTGAGCAGGGCTGTTGCCTAGGTGAGCCCTTCTGATGCATGATCTGCTCTCCAGAAGGGATGGCCTGGAGTGGTGCATCAGCGCACGGTGGCCCTGGCCGGGGCGGCCCATATGGAGCTCGTCTCCGGTGTGGCTCAGCTGCGTCCGGAGGACGCGATGTTCGACGCGATGCTGAGGGGCTGGCGGGCTCAGCAGAAGTCGCGAGGGCTCAGAGACGACACGATCGACCCGAGGGAACGGCTGATCCGGCGGTTCCTTGAGTTCGCGAACGAGTACCCGTGGCAGTGGACGCCTGCCCACCTGGACGAGTGGTCGGCATCGTTGACGAGCGAGAGGCACTTGGCGCCCTCCACGATCCGCAGCTACCAGGGCACCGTTCGGCTGTTCACCGAGCTCCTCATCGATGCCCGCTACGGCTGGGGCACGGCATGCGATGAAGCCTTCGGCACTTTCCCGGTGGCGATCTGCCATGAGTGGAATACCCTCCCTCACCTGCAGGATTACGAAGGCGATCCAGAGGCGCGGCCTTTCACGCGGGAAGAGTTGCAGCGCTTCCTCGACTACGCCGACGACCAAGTCGCACGCGCCGTGAAGGCCAAGCGCAAGGGAGCCCTCGCCGCTTACCGGGACGCCACTCTCTTCAAGGTCATCTATGGGTGGGGGCTTCGCCGGACCGAGACGTCCAAGCTGGACGTGGTCGACTTCGGGCGGAACCCGCAGGCCCGGCAGTTCGGCCGGTACGGCACGCTCAACGTCCGCTACGGCAAAGCGAAGAAGGGCCAGCCGCCGCGGCGGCGGAACGTGCTGTCGGTGATGGACTGGGCCGTCGAGGCGGTCGCCGACTACGTCGAGAACGCCCGGCCGCGCTTCGGATTCTCCGACCACCCGGCTCTGTGGATCACCGAGCGCGGGGGCCGCCTCCAGCCTGGCACCATCAACGACCGGTTCGAGGCATATCGGGACGCTCTGAAGCTCCCAAAGGACCTGACTCCCCACTCAATCCGGCATTCTTACGTCACGCATCTGACCGAGGACGGGGTCGATCGGCGCTTCATCCAGCAGCAGGTCGGCCACGAGTGCGACAGCTCCCTGGCCATCTACACGCACGTCAGCGACGACTTCATGAACACTTCCCTGCACAAGGCACTGGACCCGGCGTTCGCCGGGTCCTGACAGGAGGGATCCGGCGATGGCCGCCAAGCTCGACTACCACTGGCACCTGCGCAAGGTCATGGCCGGCCGCGGGTTGTTCTCCACCACCGACCTCATCCCTCCGCTGGCCGAACGCGGCATCACCCTGTCGTCGAGCCAGGTCTACCGGCTCGTCGTCGAGCGACCTGAGCGACTGAGCCTCAAGATCCTCATGGCTCTGCTCGACATCCTCGACTGCACCATGGACGACCTCATCGAGCCCGTCGCGGCGGCCGGCGCGGTGAAGAAGCCGAAGAGGGCTGCCACCGGAGGCGGCTCGGCGCCCGATGGGGAGGGGCTTGGCGGGCTGCGGCCAAAGCGGGCCCGGATCAGGGGTGTTGACCGGCCATGACCACCGCTGACCATCTCGACCTCGGCCGTGCCGTCGCCAACCCGACCGGCCTGATCACCGACCTCGTCGCCGACGTCGAGAAGGAACTCGACGCGGAGACCATCCGGGCCGTGGTCACCGCGGTCGCGGGCGGCCGCGCGAAGTCACGGCGCCTGGCTGAGGCCCTGGCGATGCGGCCCTCTGTCCTGACCGACGGCCGGTCCCCGGCACCCCGGGCCATCGGCGATCTGCTCATCGAGCTCCGCAAGGCTGGCGCCTCGGAGATCTCTCCGCCGGTCTGCGTCGAGTGCGGCAAGAAGCTGCGAACCCTCCAACGCCAGGGCCAGGACTGGTACTGCTCGGTCTGTGGACAGGAGACCGCTGAGTGCGCCGCCTGCGGCACCGTCCGACGCGTCGCCTTCCGGGACCGCAAGGGCCTGCCGCGCTGCAAGATGTGTCCCGACAACGACGACCGTGACCCGGTCGACGTCATCTACGCGGTGATCACCGGGATCACCCCGGACGCCGACCGTGACGTGATCGCCGATGCCCTCCACCAGTCGGCACCCCACCGTCCCCACTATCGGCAGAGACTGGTCTGGGCCCTGGAGGAGAACCCTCGTCTGCTGACCGGGGAGGGATATCTCGCGCCGCATCGCGCCATCCTGCGGTTCATCGACTTGCTGCACGAGGCCGGCGTCACCGAGATCGTCCGCCCGGCCTGCCCTCGCTGCCACCGGGTGGTGCGCATCGACAAGCCGCTCGACGGGCAGCGGGTCTGCCGCAACTGCATCGCCAAGTCCCGCATCGAAGAATGCGTACGCTGCGGTGCTCGGCGCGAACCGGCCACCCGCGACGCCCAGGGGCGGCCCCTGTGTCCGGGCTGCCTGATCAGAGACCCGGCAAACCGGGAGACCTGCACTGTCTGCGGCGAGTCACGCATGGTCAGTTGCCGCACCACTGACGGACCGATCTGCCCGAACTGCCGTCCCCTGCCCATGCTGCTCTGCTCGATCTGCGGCCGCACCGCACCCTGCACCATCTCGAAGCTCACCGGCCTGCCCCGCTGCGGCGGCTGCGACCGGAGACCGGCTCACTGCACCATCTGCGGACGACTCCGCGGCATCCACTCCGGGACCACCGACGCCCCCGTCTGCGGCCCCTGCACCAAACCGGACGCCGAGCTCTGGCACCCCTGTCCCACCTGCGGGCAAGCCGAACGGCTGCAAGCTCCGGGTCCGTGCCCTCACTGCACCCTCAAACAGCGGCTCCACGAGCTTCTCGCCGATGACACCGGCGCCATACCCACGAAACTGCAGGCCCTCCACCAGGCCCTGGCCGGCACCGAACGGGCCGCCACGGCGATGCGCTGGCTCTCCGGCGGCATCGTCTCCACCGTCCTGTCCGATCTCGGCTCCGGCCGCCGCCCTCTGACGCACGAGGCCCTGGACGAGCTTCCTGAAGGCAAGGTCGTCGAGCACATCCGCAGCGTCCTCGTCGCCACCGGCGCCCTGCCACGGCGGGACGAGCAGATGGCCCGTCTCGAACGGCACGTGAAGGATCTCGTCACCTCCCATGCGATCGGCGAGGGACGGAAAATTCTGCACCGGTACGCGACCTGGCACCTCCTGCGACGGCTTCGCCGCCGCAGCCGCGGCAAGGAGACAACTCACTCCCAGCTCCAGGTCGCGCGGCAACATCTGCGGGCAGCCGTCTATCTCCTGAACTGGCTCACGGGCCAGAATCTGACTCTTGCGACCTGCCGACAGGCCGACCTGGAGCGCTGGATGACCAGCGACGACGTCCGCCTTCGCCAGGAGGCAGGCCACTTCGTGCGCTGGACCCTCTCCCAGAAGATCACCCGTGATCTCAGCTTCCCGGCCGAGCGATGGAACGGCCCCTCCCAGCCGATGGACGACGAAGCCCGCTGGGCCACCGCCCGACGCCTACTGCACGAAGACACCCTCAAGCCCGAAGACCGCCTTGCCGGACTGCTGTTGCTCCTCTATGCCCAATGGCCCGCGGCGATCTCCCGACTCACCATCGACCACATCGACAAGACGGACGGAGCCGTCCGCATCCGCCTCGGCGCCGTCCCGGTCGAGCTTCCCGCACCCGTCGCTGAACTGGCCCTCCAACAAGTCGCGGCTCGCCGCAGCCACGCCGTCCTCGGCCGGACAGACTCACCCTGGCTCTTCCCCGGAGGCCAGCCCGGCCGCCCGATCAGCGCCTGGGCCATGGGCGAACGGCTCCGCAAACTCGGCATCCGACTCGCACAAGCCCGCTCAACCGCACTGTTCCAGCTCGCCACCGAACTGCCCGCCGCGGTCCTCGCCCGCACCCTCGGCATCGACATCACCGTCGCCGTCAAATGGCAGCGAGCCGCAGCCGGCGACTGGGCCGCCTACGCCGCCGACGTCAGCAAACGCGGATGCACACGTTGATCAGGCTCGGGCACACTGCGCTGATGAACGCTGATCCAGCCCCGTCTCCGCAGGAACAGGCCATCCGCCACGTTGCCTCGCTGTCGTCCGGGACCCCGGTCGACCCAGGGTTGCGGGTGACTCTGAACTTTCACCCCGACCGCACAGTGCGCGGTCGGCCGATCCTGGTCGCGTTGGCTGAGGACGGCACCTATCACTCGCAATTTGTTACAGGCACCAGCAACGGCGGCTTGACGGCCCACCCAGGCGGTGACCGATGGCGCTGGGAGAGCCGGATCTTCGGGGGCGCCTACGACCACGAACCCGCACACCAGCGACCTGTCTACGGCGCATTGGACTTCCGGCGCAAGCCGCTCGGTGGGGCACCCCGGTTCGGCTCCGCGCACCTTCGGCTGACTGCCGGGACCCTCATCCGAGCCACGTTTTGCTACCCGGACAGCTTCTTCGAACCAACGGCCTTCGGAGTTGCGGCCAACTTGTCCCTCATAGAGCTGGCTGAGAACGACAGCCAGGACGCACTCGACGACTACATCGAGGCACAGGTGCACGGCCCACTCATACTGGCCCGCGACATCGAGGCACTCGTCCTGGACCCGAGCTATCGAGGAACGGACGTGGAAGCCGCCGCCCGCCGCCTGCCATGCCGGCTCGACTGGCACTCGGGACTCCGCCTCACCGTCGAAGAACTCGCCCTCCACCCGGACTACCGCGGACAAGAGTACGTCGAGCTGGGCGCGGAGATTGCCGTCGACGGCTACCTCAATCCCCGGATCATCGGTGACGCCGCACGCACCGGATTCCATGACCAACAGGCGCTCAAGAAGGTGTGGCACTGCCTGGCACGCTTCGGAACATCCGAGCAACGCAACGCGTGATCAGGGACGCATTCGGACAGTTCCAATACCCGACTCCACCATTACACGT
>NZ_JAAGLX010000098.1:0-4769 GCF_010548325.1 Streptomyces sp. SID13666
CCCCCAGCGGCATCCCGTGTGTCATCGCCGCACCGGTCGTGGAACGCGCCAAGCGCAGCGCCACCGCCACCCGCGGCCGACGCAGCCGCTTCGCCCAGGCCCGCCGCTCCGGATCAGGCGAGCGCCCGGCGCCCCGCACGACCACCACCGCCGCGTAGCACCACACGCTCCTCAGGGGCCGTGCCACCCCCGGTGTCCGGGTGGCACGGCCCCTGCCGTTGGTCCTGACCGGCGGGATGTGCCGTTCGAACACGGAGCGGAAGCCCTCCAGCGGGTCACCGTGCTCATGGCTGAGCCAACCGGGTGCCCCGGCGATCCGGAGGGGCTCGGGGGAGTGACGGATGGTAGCCGGGGCACACAGGTAGTCACTGATATCGCGTGGAAAAGGTAGAGATGATGATTGATTCCGGTACTGCGACGTTGGTGGAAGAGTTGCGTGAGCGGGCGGGCGCGTTCGTGAACTCGCACGTCGATCTGTGGGTCACCGTGGAGGACGACGGGACGCTGATCCTGGCCGGCCAGGACCCCGCCGCCCTGTTCCAGGCAGCTGCGGACTGGCTGGAACAGGGGCCCGCGTGCACCGTTGTCGATACCCGCTGGGGCTGTGGGACCACCGAGCCCGCCTTTACGCTGTGCCTGTTCCTGCGCCCGCCGGGCGCTGAACTGACGCCGCAGCGGACGGCTGAAAGGGTCTAGGGTCTTTCCCGATCCCAGCGGAAGCCGGAACCAGACAGCGGCGGCGCGGACTCCCGCGCCGCCGTCCGGTTTGCCCGGTGCGACACCCCTGGTCACTGCCTGCGTCAGATGACGAGGAGGGCGGTCGGGCAACCATCACGAAGACCAACCGGCGGGGCCGGCCGGTCCCTGCTGTTGACCGGTCACCCGCGCACGGGCTGCGCGAATCCTGCCGCCGTGGGCGGGGCGTCTTCAGCGTGGTGCGGTTCGGTGGTGGGTCGTGGTGGAGATGTCGGCCTCGGTGTCGGTGGCGGGCGAGGCTTCGGTTACGTCGGCGCCGTGGTCGGCGCGGCGTCGGGTGTCGTGGGTTCCGTACCAGTCCAGGCACATCACGGTGGCGTCGTCCTGTAGTTGCCCGTCGTGGGCTTGAACGACGTGCTCGATCAGGACGCGGGCGGCTTCGCGCGGGTGCAGGTCCTGGGTGCTTTCGATGAGCGCCGACAGGTCGAGGTCCGCGGCCCTGCGTTCCAGCATCCCGTCGGTGAGCATGATGAGCCGGTCCCCGGCCCGCAGGTCCAGGTGCTGCACGGTGTAGGTGTGGGGAGCTGTGAAGCCGAAGGGCATGTCGATGTCCGGCACGAGCTGCTCGACCTTTCCTCCGCGCAGGCGCAGGGGCCAGGGGTGGCCGGCGTTGATGAACTCGGTTCGACCATCGTGCAGGCTGATGCGCAGGAGTTGGCCGGTGACGTAGCGACCCCCGCTGTGCTCGGCCAGGGCCTGGTCGGCCTGCCGGGCCTGTCCGGCGAGGTCGGCGCCTTGTCTTCGGGCGCGGCGCAGGGCGCCGACCAGGAGGGTGGCCAGCAGGGCAGCGTCCACGTCGTGGCCCATGGCATCGGTGACGGACAGCTGGACATGGTCACGGTCTATGACGTAGTCGAACGTGTCGCCGCCGACGAACTCGGCCGGCTCCAGGGCGCCGGCAACCGCGAACTGGGCCGCTTCACACGCCAAGGACGCAGGCAACAGCCGGTGCTGGATCTCGGCGGCCAAGCTCAGCGGCGCGGTACGCCGACCCCACTGGTAGAGATCGGTGAAGGGCCGATTCGCGATGACGATGTAGCCAAAAGCGTGGGCGCTACGGCTGATCTTTCGCAAGGTGTTGGGGCCCGGGTGGTGGGGCAGGTAGAGCTCCAGCAGCCCGATGGCATCCCCGCGGTTGGTCACCGGCGCGATCACCCGCGTCCAAGCACCGTCCCCGATCCGCTCCACATGCGGTTGCTGGGTGCGGATCACCTGGTCGTACACCGTGCCGGACACGGCGATCGCGTCAGCGGGACGGTCCAGGTCGATATTGTCAGCGGCGCCCAGGCGCACGACGGCGGCACCCGTGAAGTCGGTGATCAGGAACGACACCGACCGGACCCCGAACTGCCGCCGCAGCGCCGCGGCGATGACATCGACGGACTCTACGGGCGGCGCGGCCTCCGCCGCAGCCAACGCCTCACCCAGTCCGTCGATTCCACTGTCCGGCATGGGAGCCCTCTTCCCGCTGTCGTGCCCGTCCCAGCACCTACCGGTTCCACGAACTCCGGGCAGGTACGAAGAGGCAAACTATCCCACTGCAGGAGCGGGTTCCGACCCGCCTGGGCGATACCGTCGCGCCCGGTGCCATGGATCGGTGCCGGTATGCACTGTGACCCGGACCCCACCATCCGCTGGTGGCGGCGCGCTCGTCGAGGGCATCGTGCCCGCCGTCCACGCGGTAACCGGGCTACCAGCGGTTTCCGTACGGTTCCGGGGCACCGCGCAGGTGCGCCAGACCGCCGAGCAGCATCCCTCCGGCGGAAGCGGCATCCATGAGGCGGCGCTGCTCGTGGGAGCCCTTCTCGCCCTCGATGGTGTCGTCGGGCCAGGTCCCCGGTCCGACCACGGCGAGTGCGACCAGGCCCCGGTCGGCCGCCTCCTGCCAGAGCGGTGACACGGGGCGTTGCTGCGGGCACAGCAGACGGGAGCGACCAGTGTGCAGTTGCGTGAGTTTCCCGTCCTGGACCGTCACCGAACACCGGGTCACCGGCCACAACCCCGCGCTCCACGTGCGGGCGGTCATCCGCGCCAGTCCGGCAGCCCGCACGCGCACCGCCAGCTCGCCGTACGCCGCCTGATCGGGAGGCTGAACGGTCACCACCGACCACCAATCGCCCGCGCGCAACGCCATCACTGCCCGACCCCAGCCCGTCACCGTCGTCTCCACGCCCGTCCAACGACCCGGCCGGGCTGCGGAATCGGCCGATAGGCCGTGCGGGTGAGCGATCCAGCACACCGGCGCTCGTATCGCTGGTGCGGTGGCTCCGGTCGGGGAATCGAGGTGGCCTCCAGAGCGAGCCTTGTGCGCGGGCGGGGGGAGTTGGGAGTCTGTGTGCACCGGGCTGGAACGGGAACTGCTGTGCGGATGGCGGTGGTCGTGGTGGAGCGGTGGTCGGCGGTACGCCGGGTGAGTCAGGCGGCGGCGGGTGATACGTCGGGGCTTCCGGGGCGTCTGTGCCACGCGTTGTGCGGGGTGTTGGAGGCGGACTGGGCGGTGATGTCCCTGCTCAGTGATACGCCCGGCCGCCAGCTGCTGGCGGTGAGCGGCATGCCGGCTTTACGGCTGGAGGAACTGGAGTTCTTGGTGGGGGAGGGCCCGTGCCACAGCGCCAGCCTCACCGGACACCCCATGATGATCGGAGACCTCCGCCACCAGGTCACCCCTTGGCCCTTCTTCGGGACCGCCGCGCGCGAGGTGCTGCCACGGGTCGGCGCGATCCACGCCTTCCCGCTGCGCTGGGCCGACGAGCGGTTCGGGGCGGCCGCGGTGCTCTACGCCCAACCCCGCGCCACCCCCTGGGCACAAACCCGGCAGGCCGCTGCCGCTGTGGATACCGCGGCCGCCGCCCTCCTGGACAGCTACCGGACAGAGTTTCTCCAAGGGGCGGACCTGCCGTGGGAACCGGCCCGCCTCCTGGAGACCCACTGGGGCGCTACCCACCGTGCCGCGGGAGCTCTGGCCCTGCGCCTGGGGATCCCCTTCGATGAAGCCCTCGCCCGCATGCGCGCCCTGGCGTTCACGACCGGACAGTCCCTGCGCGACATCACCACCTACCTGACCTGACCGCCCGGGCCTGACCTGGCGAGGCGGTCACCCGGTCTCGGGGAGGTGCGGGTGGTGCTCGCAGGATTGCGCCCGGTGCTGCTCCCACTCCATGGCGCGTTGGATCTGCAGGTCGTCCAGACCGGTCGCTTCGGACAGTGCCTGAGAGGTGAGCCCGTGGTGCTGTTGTGCCAGGGCGCGCCGGATCTGTCCGGCCCACAGCTCCTCGGGGACGAACGGCCGCTCGCGGTACTCCTGCTGCAGGGCCATGAGATGTTCGGGCGAGCAGGCGGCGATCAGGCGCCGGCCGTCGCGTGCCCGATCGCTCGCGTGGATGGCGGAGGAGTCCGGGACGACGTTCAGATGGCATCCGTCGGTGAGTGGCCGGGCGCACGCATCGCAGATGTCCGTCAGCGGGACGGAACGTGAGTGGTCGGGTCGCATGCTGTTCTCCTGCCCTTTCATGCCATGTCGCGCCCCGGCGCTGTTGAGCGGGAGCCAGGATGCCTGTCGGCTGATGCCACGAAAATCTATCGCGCGTGAAGTAGACATTCGCTTCTGGGTCTGGGTAGAGTTCTGGTCGTAGCCAAGAAGGAAGCAGGGCACGGCAGACACGAACTGCCGCGCAGAGTGTGTGGCACGGTGATGGAATCCGGTGGCCGGTAAGTGCAGGTGGGCCGCAGGGTTGATTGCCGGGTCGGGCCGCCCCGGGAGGGGCCGCCGTGCAGTAACGCGGTACGGCAAGTGCAGTTCTGACACGCAGTACCCGCAGTTCAGCAGGACCGCATCATGCAGGACAGCAGTACCGGATGCAGTTGCAGTACCCAGCAGTGAAGTCAGTGAGTGGTACCTCGGTGAAGGCGTCGGCTGCGGGCGCGCGCACTGGGAGGTTCGGCAGTGGGGTTCTAAGCCAGGGCAGTTGTAGTACGGGCGACGGGGCTGGCTGTCGGAGGGTGGTGTAGTGAAG
>NZ_JAAGLX010000099.1:0-3640 GCF_010548325.1 Streptomyces sp. SID13666
AAAGAGGCGGAATTTCATCGGATGCATCATTCGGTGAGGTTCGGTGACGTCTGCTGACCAGCTCAGACTCACGCCGGGCATGACTCTTTCGGGTGAAGAGAATTGGCCTGGCCTCGCCCGATCTACTTCTGACGCCACGATGTTGCGTTGAACGCAACCGTTGGAGTTGGCATGAGAACAGTCGATTTGCCTGGCGCGATGCACCTGGTCAGGCCGACGAATGTGCGGGCTCTGGACCCGGCACCCGTGATGTTCGAGGCCATGCTGGAGGGCTGGTCGCGCCAGCAGCGCAGTCGTCTGCTCGCGGAGAAAACGGTCAGGGACCGGCTGCGCCTGGTACGGCGGTTCGCCGAGTACACCAACACGTACCCGTGGCAGTGGACGCCCGAGGACGTGGAGGCGTACTTCGCCGCCCAGTTCACCAAGGACCCGCCAGCCGCCCATTCCACGGTCCGCGGCCAGCAGAACAACCTGGAGCTGTTCTGCGTCTTCATCACAGACAGCCGCTATGGCTGGTCGGCGGCCTGTCTGGAGGAGTTCGGACAGTTTCCCGTTCAGGTCTGCCACGACTGGAATACCGCCGCTCATGTGGCGGAATACGAGGGCAGACCCGGCCGTCGGGCCCTGACCTACGACGAACTCCAGCAGCTCTTCAACGCGGCCGACGACCGGGTGGAGAGAACGAAGAAGCTGGGCCGCAAAGGGGTGCTGGCGGCCTGGCGGGACTCGGTGATGCTCAAGTTCGTCTACGCCTACGGTCTGCGGCGCCGGGAGGCGTCGATGCTGGACCTGGCCGACCTCCGGCACAATCCGCGGGCCAGTGACTACGGCCGCTTCGGGGCCCTGCAGGTCCGCTGGGGAAAGGCGTCCCGGGGAAGCCCGCCCAAGCGACGAACCGTCCTGACCGTCCACGAACTGGACTGGATCGTGCCGCTGTTGGAGGAGTGGGTCGATGAGGCCCGGCCCCGCTTCAGCCCCGGGAAACATCCGGCACTGTGGGTCACCGAGCGCCGCAGCCGTCTGGGAGTACGCCGGCTCGACGAGGTCTTCAATACGATCCGCAAGCTCGCCGAGCTGCCCGAAGAACTCGATCTGCACAGTCTGCGCCACAGCTACGTGACGCACCTGATCGAGTTCGGCTACCCCGAGCGGTTCGTCCAGGACCAGGTCGGACACCGGCACGGGTCCACCACCGCGCTCTACACCTGGGTCTCGGACGAGTACCGGAACCGCCTGCTGGAAGCCCACCTGCAGCGTCAACAAGTACGGCCGAGCACACGACGTCCGGACACGACGATGGGAAGTACTCGGTGACCAAGACCAAGGGAGTGCGCTGGAACCTGCGCAAGCTGATGGCCGCGCAGGACATGTTCCAGACCACCGAACTCGTGCCACTGCTGGCCGAACGCGGCATCCACTTGTCCCGGGAACAGGTCTACCGGCTCGTGACACAGCCACCCCAGCGGTTGTCGATGGACACGCTGGCCGCGCTCTGCGACGTCCTGGCCTGCACCCCGAACGACCTGATCGAGGTCGTCGAGGTCCGCCAGCAAGTCGCCAAGCCCACCGCCACTGGCGAAACCGCGGCCGCGGCCCCGCCGACGCGCCGCACCCAGCTCCGTCGACCGGAGGGACTGTGAGCCGACGGTCCGAAGGGCCCGCTGCGACCGCGACACGCGAGGCGCTGACCAAGCAAATCCTGCTCGGATGCCGAGGGTTGATGCCGGAGGCGGCCGCCGCTGTGGTCGCTGATCTGGCACCTCAGGCCCGATCGGCAGCCCGCAGACACCTGGACACCCATCCGACCGCACTCACCAGCGGTTCCCCGCAAGCGATCGTCTCGGTTCAGAAGATCATCTGGCGACTGATCGAGGTCGGCCGCACCGACGCGCGTCGGCCCGCCTGCACGCAGTGCGGCCGTTTCCGATTGCTCGTCCACCTTGTTTCCGGCGGCCGGATCTGTGGAAGCTGCGGGGCCACGGCCCGATACCGGGAATCCGTTGCCGTCTGCCGACGGTGCGGAAAGACCCGCCCCTGTCCGGCCCGCGGCGTCTGCCAGGCTTGCTACTACGGGCACGACGCACCGAAGAAGACATGCACCAAGTGCGGCAAACACGCCTATTGCTACATCTCGGCCAGGGACGGCAACCGCCTTCTCTGCAACGGCTGCCAAACCCGAAAGTCCACCACCTGCGCGTTCTGCGGTCGGAACTCTCCTGTCACGGTGAACTGGCCCCGAGGACCGGCCTGCAAACGGTGCTACGCCCGTCGCCTGGACGAGCCCGGGCCGTGTCATCGCTGCGGAAGAGTCCGTGCCCTGGTCGGAAATGCCGGCGGCCATGCGCTCTGCGGAATTTGCGCCGGACACTCCACCGACTACAGCTGCACACGCTGCAACAACCCAGGCGGAGCCTCCACCCCAGGGACCTGCTACCCATGCGCCATCGATGACCAGCTCGTCCGGACCCTGGCCATCATTCCCGCGGAAGCCGCCGACCAGCTCCAACACCTGCGGCGTGCAGTCGCCGACACCGACAACGGCAGATCCGCCCTGCAGTGGCTGCGCCAATCCAACGTGCGGAAACTCTTCATCGACCTCACCGCGACGGGGAAGCCGCTCAGCCACGAAGCTCTGGACGACGCCTTCCTCGCCGGCCACCACATCGCCACAGGCCACATGCGCAAGATCCTGGTCGCCGCTGGCAGTCTTCCCCCGCGCGACGAACACCTCGCCCAGATCGAGCTGCGACTGGGGATCGTCGTGGCGAAATATCCCCAGTTCGAAACCGTCCTGCGCACCTACGTCCGCTGGAGCGTCCTGCCTCGCCTGCGAAGGCGGGCCCGCACACGACGTCCCACAGACCACATCACAGAGTGGGCCCGCGCCCGCATCCACAGCGCCGCACGCTTCCTCGCCTGGTCCGAAGAACAGGGCCAGGCCCTCGACACCGTCACGCAAGAGCACGTGGACGACTGGCTGGCCAGCGGCAAGAGCACTCAATACAACGTCCGCGACTTCCTCGTCTGGGCAGCCCGACGCGGCTACGCACGAAAGCTTCTGGTCCCGCACCGCGGCAAACCTGATCCCGCGGGACTCGACGAGGACGTCCACTGGGACGTCTTGCAGCAGTGCCTTCACGACGACCAGCTGCCACTCGACGTCAAAGTCGCGGGCGCCCTGGTCCACCTCTACGCCCAACCGCTGAGCCGGATCGTCGCTCTCACCAGCAACGACATCCGGCAGCATTCCGGAGGCAACAACCGACTCCTCCTCGACCGCCAGCCCGTTCCTCTGCCCCCACCGCTCGACACCCTCGTCGAGCAGCTCGCCACCGAGTACGGCAGGAAGGACGCCGGGACGTGGCTCTTCCGGGGCAGCTATCCGGGCCGCCCCATGCCCGTCAGCACCCTCCAACGACGGCTCAACATCCACGGCATCAGAGCCAAACCATCCCGAGTCACTGCCTGTCTGAACCTCGCACAGGATCTGCCGCCTGCCGTCCTGGCCTCCATCACCGGCATGCACGTGATCACGGCAGAGCAATGGCACCGACGAGCGGCACCTGACTGGGGCGCCTACCTCGCCGCGCGGCGCACGGCGACGAATAGCGCGCGCTCCGAATGACGCTCCCCGCCAGTT
>NZ_JAAGLX010000009.1:0-217524 GCF_010548325.1 Streptomyces sp. SID13666
CCGTCGCCGCCGAGCAGGCCGTCGAGGCCGCCCGTCCGGTCGAGCCCGCCGAGCCCGAGGAGACCGCCGCGCCGGTGGCCGTCGAGCCCGAGGAGGCTCCGGCCGAGCCGGCGCCGACCCGTGGCCGCCGCCGTGCGGTGCGCCCGCCGACGATGGTCTTCCAGCCGCCGGTCTTCCAGGCCGCCGAGCACGTCACCACCCCCGTCGCCGCCGAACCGGTCCAGGAGGAGCCGCCGGCTCCGGCCGTCCGGTCCCGTGACGAGGACGACGAGCAGGAGGGCGGTTCGCGTCGCCGCCGCCGTCGCCGCGGCGCCCCGGCCGAGGACGTGGTGACCGAAGCCGCGCCCGTCGAGGCCGAGGACGAGACCGCCGACGCGGTGTCCGAGGAGACCGTGTCCGACGAGGACGACGACGAGTCGGACGACCGTCCGTCGCGCCGCCGCCGCCGTGGTGGCCGCCGCCGTCGCCGTGGCGAGTCCGCCGAGGGCGACGAGCAGTCGGCCGAGGACGAGGAGCACGAGGACGACACCGAGGACGACGCCGAGGCGTCGGACGGTGGCCAGGACGACGACGATCACGGCTCCACCAGCAGCCGTCGCCGGCGCCGTCGCCGGCGCCGCAGTGGCGACTCGGGCGGGGACGACGGCACGGTCGCCGACGACCCGGAGCGCACGGTCGTCAAGGTCCGTGAGCCGCGCGCCAAGGCCGAGCCCAGCCTGGGCACCGGCTTCGACGAGGTGACGTCCATCAAGGGCTCCACCCGCATGGAGGCGAAGAAGCAGCGCCGCCGTGAGGGCCGTGAGCAGGGCCGCCGCCGCGTCCCGATCATCACCGAGGCCGAGTTCCTGGCCCGCCGCGAGGCCGTCGAGCGCGTCATGGTCGTCCGGCAGAGCGGTGAGCGCACCCAGATCGGCGTGCTGGAGGACAACGTCCTCGTCGAGCACTACGTGAACAAGGAGCAGGCCACCTCGTACGTCGGCAACGTCTACCTGGGCAAGGTCCAGAACGTGCTGCCGTCCATGGAGGCCGCCTTCGTCGACATCGGCAAGGGCCGCAACGCGGTGCTGTACGCCGGCGAGGTCAACTTCGAGGCGCTCGGCATGGGCCACGGTCCGCGCCGGATCGAGAGCGCGCTGAAGTCCGGCCAGTCGGTCCTGGTGCAGGTCACCAAGGACCCGATCGGCCACAAGGGCGCCCGCCTCACCAGCCAGATCTCGCTGCCCGGCCGCTACCTGGTCTACGTGCCCGAGGGCTCGATGACCGGCATCAGCCGCAAGCTGCCCGACAACGAGCGCGCCCGGCTCAAGACCATCCTCAAGAAGATCGTCCCCGAGGACGCGGGCGTCATCGTGCGCACCGCCGCCGAGGGTGCGAGCGAGGAGGAGCTGCGCAGCGACGTCGACCGGCTGCAGGGCCAGTGGGACGACATCCTGAAGCGCGCCAAGGGCGGCAACGCCCCGACGCTGCTCTACGGCGAGCCGGACATGACGGTCCGCGTCGTCCGCGACATCTTCAACGAGGACTTCACCAAGGTCATCGTCAGCGGTGACGAGGCGTGGGAGACGATCAACGAGTACGTCCACCATGTCGCTCCGGACCTGACCGACCGGCTCAGCCGGTGGACCTCCGAGGTCGACGTCTTCGCGACGTACCGGATCGACGAGCAGCTGCTGAAGGCGCTGGACCGCAAGGTCTGGCTGCCGTCCGGCGGTTCGCTGGTGATCGACAAGACCGAGGCGATGATCGTCGTCGACGTCAACACCGGCAAGTTCACCGGTCAGGGCGGCAACCTCGAGGAGACCGTCACCAAGAACAACCTGGAGGCGGCCGAGGAGATCGTGCGCCAGCTGCGGCTGCGCGACCTGGGCGGCATCGTCGTCATCGACTTCATCGACATGGTCCTGGAGTCCAACCGCGACCTCGTCATGCGGCGGCTGCTGGAGTGCCTGGGCCGGGACCGGACCAAGCACCAGGTCGCCGAGGTCACCTCGCTCGGTCTGGTGCAGATGACCCGCAAGCGGGTCGGCCAGGGCCTGCTGGAGTCGTTCTCCGAGGTCTGCGTGCACTGCAGCGGGCGCGGCGTCATCGTCCACATGGACCAGGCGACGACCACCGGTGGCGGCGGCAAGCGCAAGCGCCGCGGCAAGGCCGGGACCGGTGCGGGCGACGAGCACACGCACGAGCACGACACCGAGAACGAGAACGGCAACGACACCGAGAACGACGAGTACGAGGCGCACGAGGACGCGGACGAGTACCCGGAGCTGGAGCCTGTCGCGGTGACCGAGGCCGAGTTGGTGCCGACGGTCGCGACCGACGACGAGTGGTTCAGCAGCGCCGCCGAGGCCGAGGCCGCGGCGACGTCGCGTGGCCGTGGCGGCCGCCGCCGGGCGAGCCGTAAGGCCACCGCCCCGGCGGGCGCGCCCTTCGCGGACCGGCAGTCGCCGGCGGCCGAGGTGATCGAGTTCGTGATCGAGCCCGCGGCCGAGGCCCCGGAACCGGTCGTCGAGCCGGAGCCTGTCGCGGAACCGGCACCCGACGCGGAACCGGTCGTGGAGCCGCAGGCCCCGGGCCGTACGCGCCGCCGTGCCACCCGCAAGGTGAGCGCCCCGGCGGGTTCGCCGGCCTCCTCCGAGGCCGAGCCCGTCACCGTGGTCGAGGCCGCCCCCGTCGTCGAGCCGACGCCGGAGCCGGTCGTGGAAGCGGCAGTGGAGGCGGCGCAGCCCGCTCCCTCCGCCGCACCGCCCCGGGCCCGCCGCCGTGCGACCCGCGAGGTGACCGCTCCGGCGGCCGAGGGCGCCGCAGTGGTGGTCGTCGGCACCGAGCCCGCCACCGAGGCCGCGGAGGCCGTCCAGGAGGCCGCTGAGGCCGACGGGGCGGTCACGGAGCCCAAGAAGCGGGCGCCGCGCAAGGCGGCCGCGAAGAAGGCGCCGGCGGCGAAGAAGGCCGTGGCGAAGAAGACGGCGGCCAAGAAGACCGTCGCCAAGAAGGCACCGGCCAAGAAGGCGGCCACGAAGAAGACCGCCGGTACGGCCGACAGCGAGTAGCTCAACTGCTGGTGTGACAAGCCGTCTTGAGACGGTGAAGGGCGGGCCCGGAGACCTCGGGCCCGCCCTTCCGCACTACGTCCGCCGGCCGCCCGGCCACCCGGTTTGACCCTGCGCCACGGGCCCCGTAGCCTTGGCCTTCGGCGTTTTTGCGCCCGCTCCTGAGCAAATCCCTCCCGGTCCGCCGGGAGAGGCCCCCCAATGCAGGACAGGGATGGCTGGCTTCAGGAGTACCCGATTCGAGCTTGAGAGTGAGTTCCGCGTGTACGCAATCGTGCGCAGCGGCGGCCGCCAGCACAAGGTGGCCGTTGGCGATGTCGTCGAGGTAGACAAGATTTCCACCGGCAAGGTGGGCGACGCGGTCGAGCTCTCGACGCTCCTCGTGGTCGATGGCGACTCCGTCACCAGTGACCCGTGGGTCCTGGCCGGAATCAAGGTCGCGGCCGAGATCGTGGACCACCACAAGGGTGTCAAGATCGACATCCTGCGGTACAAGAACAAGACCGGTTACCGCCGTCGTCAGGGTCACCGTCAGCAGTACACGGCGATCAAGATCACCGGTATCCCCGCGGCTGCGAAGTAAGGGACTGAGAAAACATGGCACACAAGAAGGGTGCATCGTCCACCCGTAACGGACGTGACTCCAACGCTCAGTTTCTCGGCGTGAAGCGTTTCGGCGGCCAGGTCGTCAACGCCGGCGAGATCATCGTCCGCCAGCGTGGCACGCACTTCCACCCCGGTTCGAACATGGGCCGCGGCAAGGACGACACGCTGTTCGCTCTCGCCGCCGGTGTGGTCGAGTTCGGCACCGCGCGTGGCCGCAGGGTAGTGAACATCGTTCCGGCCGCCGTCTAATACGGCTCCGCAACGAACACAGACACACCACTGAGGGCGGATCCCACTTCCCCGACGCGCACCGCGCGCGGGAAGAGGGTCCGCCCTTGGTGCGTTAGTACTGAGACAATCCCGTATTTATCTGGAGGCAATCCGTATGACCACCTTCGTGGACCGCGTCGAGCTGCATGTCGCCGCGGGTAACGGAGGCCACGGCTGCGCCTCCGTTCACCGGGAGAAGTTCAAGCCGCTCGGCGGTCCGGACGGCGGCAACGGCGGCCGTGGCGGCGATGTGATCCTGGTCGTGGACCAGGACGTCACCACGCTCCTCGACTACCACCACACCCCGCACCGCAAGGCCACCAACGGCAAGGGCGGCGCGGGCGGCAACCGCACCGGCTCCGAGGGCCAGGACCTGGTCCTGCCGGTGCCGGACGGGACCGTCGTGCTGGACCGGGACGGCAACCTGCTCGCCGACCTCGTCGGCCAGGGCACCACCTTCATCGCCGGCCAGGGCGGCCGCGGCGGCCTGGGCAACGCGGCGCTGGCCTCGGCCCGCCGCAAGGCCCCCGGCTTCGCGCTGCTCGGCGAGCCCGGCAAGGCCCGGGACATCGTCCTGGAGCTCAAGACCGTCGCCGACGTGGCACTGGTCGGCTACCCGAGCGCGGGCAAGTCCTCGCTCATCTCGGTGCTCTCGGCCGCCAAGCCGAAAATCGCCGACTACCCCTTCACCACCCTGGTCCCGAACCTGGGCGTGGTCACCGCCGGTGAGGTCGTCTACACGATCGCCGACGTCCCCGGCCTGATCCCGGGCGCCAGCCAGGGCCGCGGCCTGGGCCTGGAGTTCCTGCGGCACGTCGAGCGCTGCTCGGTGCTCGTGCACATCCTGGACACCGCCACGCTGGAGTCCGACCGGGACCCGGTGACCGACCTCGACGTCATCGAGGCCGAGCTGGCCGAGTACGGCGGCCTGGGCGACCGGCCGCGCATCGTCGTGCTGAACAAGATCGACGTGCCGGACGGCAAGGACCTCGCCGACATCATCCGGCCCGAGCTGGAAGCCCGCGGCTACCAGGTCTTCGAGGTCTCGGCCGTCTCCCGGCTGGGCCTGCGCGAGCTCTCCTTCGCCCTGGCGAAGATCGTCGCCGAGACCCGCGCCGCCAAGCCCGCGCAGGAGTCGACCAGGGTCGTCATCCGCCCGGTCGCGGTGGACGACGCCGGCTTCACCGTCACCGAGGAGGAGGGCTCCTACCGCGTCCGCGGCGAGAAGCCCGAGCGCTGGGTGCGGCAGACCGACTTCTCCAACGACGAGGCCGTCGGCTACCTCGCGGACCGGCTCTCGCGCCTCGGTGTCGAGGAGCGGCTGGTGAAGGCCGGCGCCCAGGCGGGCGACGAGATCATCATCGGCGAGGAGGAGAACGCGGTCGTCTTCGACTGGGAGCCGACGATGGCCGCCGGTGCCGAGATGCTGGGCCGCCGCGGCGAGGACCACCGCTTCGACCCGCCGCGCCCGGCCGTCAACCGCCGCCGCGACAAGAGCGACAAGGACGACGCGCAGCAGGAGTTCGACGACTTCGAAGCCTTCTGAGCAGTCGTTCCGAACAACCCCCGAGGAGCGCCGGACCAGGCGCTCCTCGGGGACTTTCCGGCCGGCGCCGGATGAGATGATCTCCTGATGGTCAGGGACATGGGGTCGGGTATGGGACACGTCAGCATCGTTGTGATCGTCTACAACGACGCCTCCCGCATCGTGAGCGCCGTTGAATCCGCGCTCGCGCAGGGGTCCGAGGTCGGCGAGGTGATCGTCGTCGACGACTGTTCGACGGACGGCACCCTCGACGCGCTCGCGCCGCTCGCCGCGGACCCGCGGGTGCGGATCCTCCCCAGGGAGACGAACAGCGGGGGCTGCGGGACACCGCGCAACGACGGCATGGCCGCCGCCGCCTTCCCGTACGTGATGTTCCTCGACAGTGACGACATCCTGCCGCCGGGAGCGATCGGCGCCCTGCTGCCGATCGCCGAGCAGCGGCGTGCCGACGTCGTCGCCGGCCAGTGCCTGCGCGTGGAGCTCCCGGACGGCGCGACCACCGTCTGGGCCCCGCTGATCTACGACCGGTCGGCGGGTGCCGATCTGCCCGGCAGCGTGATCCAGGGGATCGAGGACCGGCCCCGCATGCTGTGGGACACCCTGTCCGTCAACAAGCTCTACCGCCGGGCGTTCCTGGAGAAGCACGCCATCACGTTCCCCGACGGCGCCTTCCACTACGAGGACTTCGTCTTCACCGCGCGGGTCTACGCCGCCGACCCGCGGCTGGCGGTGACCGACGAGGTCGTCTACCTCTGGCAGGTACGCAGGCAGGCGGCGAAGCTGTCGATCTCGCTGAGCCGCGGCGCCATCAGGAACTGGCAGTCCCGCGTCACCGCCCACCGCGGCGTCGTCGAGGTGCTGCGCAACGCCGGACGCGAGGAGCTGGCGCTGCATGCGCAGGCCAAGTTCTGCGACTACGACCTGCCGCTCTATTTGCGTGAACTCCCGCAGCGCGACCGGGAGTACGTGGCCGACTGGTGGCGGATCACCCGTGACTACCTGGCCGGGTTCGACCCCGAGGGCATCGCCTGCGCGGCTGTCGTCTCGCGCTGGATCGCCGGTGCGATCCTGGCCGCGCCGGAGCCGGCCGAGCTCGGCCGGCTGGTGGAGCTGACCGCCCGCCCGCCCCGGCTGATCCCCCCGTACGACCCGGCCGCGCCGCCCGTGGGTCTCGGTCTACTGGCCACCGCCGAACTGCCGGTGGCCGTCGACGGCCGGGTCAGGGCGGGCGGCAGCACCCGGCTGAGCCTGCACGTGCACGAGCTGTACGGGCGGCTCGCGGAGCTCGGCCCGCGCACGATCCATGTCGAGCTGGAGGAGCGGACCGGAAGCCGGCCCGCGGTCGGCGTGGAGGCACCGCTGGTCCCGGACGGCGACGGCTGGACCGCCGACGTACGGCTGTCGACACCGGCGCTGGCCTGCCCCGGGCAGCTGGGCGTGTGGAACGTACGGGCCGAGATCCGGTACGCCGACGGCGCCGCGACCCCGGTGGAGGTGCGGGCCGCCGGAGCCCAGGCGCCCCGCCGGGGCATCGTGGTGCGCCCCACCGGCCGGGTGCTGCTGGTCCAGACGCATGTCACCGGCGGCCGGGCGCTCGTGCTGCGGGTCGCGGACGGGCTGCAGGGCGCCCGCAGGGTCGCCGAGGCCCGGATGCGCCGGCTGCTCGGCCGCTGACGCCGCCGCCTTCCGGTCTTCTGCCTCCGCCTTCTGCCGGACTCACCCGAAAGGGCGGCCACCCCGAGGGGTGGCCGCCCTTTCGCGGCTGTGAGCGGGGAGGTCAGTCCTCCTTCGCCAGCTCCTGCATCCGGTCGATGACCCGGCCGGCGGCCTGGCCGTCGTCCAGGTCGCAGAAGACGTCCTGGAACTTCTTGTACGCGTCCTTGTACCGGTCCGTCACCGCGTCCAGGTCCTTGAGCGACGCGATCAGCTCGTCCGACGTGGAGATCAGCGGCCCGGGGGCCTCCTTCTCGAAGTCGAAGTAGAAGCCGCGCAGCTGGTCGCGGTAGTGCGCCAGGTCGTAGGTGAAGAACAGCATCGGGCGGCCGGTGTTCGCGTAGTCGAACATCAGCGACGAGTAGTCCGTGATCAGAACGTCCGCGGCGAGGAACAGCTCGCCGATCTCCGGATACTCCGAGACGTCCCAGACGAAGCCCTCGCCCGCACCCGGCACCGTGTCCACCACGTTCGGGTGGCGCCGGACCAGGAGCACGAAGTCGTCCCCGAGCTCCTGCTTGGCCTTCACCAGATCGACCTGGAGGTCGAGCTTGTACCGGCCGGGGCCGTAGTACTGGTCGTCGCGCCAGGTCGGGGCGTAGAGCACGACCTTCTTGCCCGCGGGGAGCCCGATGCGCTCGCGCACCTTCTGGGCGATCTCGTCGCGCTCCGGTGCGTAGAGCATGTCGTTGCGCGGGTAGCCCGCCTCCAGCAGCTCACCGTCGAACGCGAAGGCGCGCTTCAGGATCGGCGTGCTGAACCGGTTGGGGGAGACGATGAAGCTCCAGCTCTTCGACTCCTTCGCCACGTTCTCCAGGTACCGCCCGTTGGTGAACTGGACGTCCTCGATGTCGTGGCCGATCTTCTTCAACGGGGTGCCGTGCCAGGCCTGGACGACGACCTGGCCCGGACGCCGCTTCAGCCAGTACGGCAGGTGCGCGTTGGTGACGATGTACCGGCTGCGGGCCAGCGCCTCGAACCACTCGCGGCCCCACATGCGGACGGCCTTCGCGCCCGGCGGCAGTTCCACCTGCTCGTCGCGGACGACCCACAGGTGCTCCAGGTCGTCGCCGCGCCGCATCAGTTCCTCGAACACCGCGCGCGGCGAGTCGGAGAACTGCTTGCCGGTGTAGCTGTCGTACAGCACGGACTCGCGCAGCGGCTGGGTGCGGGCCTCGGGGTAGAACTGCGTCCGCAACTGGCGCTGCCGGTACGGGCCCTGCTCGTCGGTCCGCAGCGACGCGGTGACCTCGAGCGCCAGCCGGTCGTAGGAGTGCGCGGCCGCGACGTACTTGCGGCCGGCGACCATGGTCTCGGCGGGCAGGTCGTCGATCAGCGCGGGGCTGATGACGACCGGGGTGCGCTCGTTGTCCTCCACCGAGTTCTGGAACATCAGGTTCCAGCGGCCGGGACGCAGCGGCAGGGTGCCGGCCATCCCCGGGACGGCGTGCACGGTGAGGGTGGCGGTGAACCGGTTGTCGGCCACCGTCACGGGGAAGACCTTCTCCTCGTGGTGCGCCCGGTGCATCAACACCAGGTTCGCCGGGTCGGTGGCGCTGGTCGGGCACTCGCCCTCGACCAGCAGCGAGCCGTCCGACTGCCAGGTCAGCCGGTCCACGACGGGCCGTACGATCCGGTCGCTCAGCAGCAGGTAGCCCGGTGCGTTGCGGTGCAGGGCCAGCTCACGGGGGAGACCCGAGGCCGACGGTGCCAGCGCGTAGCGGCCCGGCGCCAGATCGTCGTCGGCGATCAGCTGGCGTGCCTTGCGCTCACCGGGAACGATGATCTCGGTGCGCCAGGTCTCGCTGTCCGGCGCCTTGACCGAGGACAGTGCGACCTCCGTCATCCGGCCGTCGACGATGTCGTCCAGCGGGATCCGTACGGTGAAGGTCGTCTGCCCCTTGGGGGAGCTTCCGGTGATCTCCAGCGGGTACTCGTGCGAGCTGGGGGTCTTGAGGTGCTGCATGCTCAGCAGGCTGCCCTCGGCGAGCTTGCCGGCCGCCACTCCGCGGATCTCGATGAATCCGTCGGTCAGTTCGTGCCCGGTGACCCGGGCGCGGACCTTCTCCACCCGCAGCCGCAGCCGGCCGCCGATGAACAGCGGGACGATCCGGGTCTCGGCGTCGACGTAGTGCACCGGCGGGTGGGTGCCGGAGCCGAAGGCCCCCGGGTTCAGGGCGCCCTTGCGCAGCAGGCCGCGGCTGAGGTTGCCGATCGCGAAGCGCCAGGTCGACTCGTTCCAGTGGCCGCGCTGCTTGAGCTTCTGCGCGTTGACCGTCAGCTCGAAGCCGGACCAGTCGTACGAGTAGCGGTTCTGGCCGGAGGTCGACGTGGCCTCGGGACGGAAGACCGTACGCGCCGGAATGACCAGCGTGCGCTTGGACTTGCTGTTGCGCAGCGCGATGACCTTGAGCGACATCCGCCGCTTGTGGACGTTCAGGTTGCTGACGTAGGAGAAGCCCTCGATCTTCAGTTCGTCGCCGTGCCAGGTGATCGAGGACACCTTGGTGCGCAGCGCCAGTTCCTGCTTGAGGCGGTACACGTGATTCGGCACACCCACGGTGCGGTTGCCGAAGAACGGGAACTTGCCGTAGCGGCGGAACCGCCGGACGACCGGCAGGGACGCGCCGGTCTCCTTCTTCTCGTACGACAGGACTTCGAGCAGCTCGTCCAGCTTGCCGTGCCGGATCAGGTGCCACTTCAGCCGCATGAGGGCCGGCAGCGCGTCCAGGGCGCGGGGCTCCACCCGGCTCAGGAAGTCCGAGGCGACCTGCATGAAGAGGTCGCGGAACTCCTGGTCCGCGTCGGGCAGCACATTGATGAAGATCCGGATGTCGCTGGCGAGGGCCGTCTCGTCGTACCAGCGCTTGTACTTGCGGTACTCCTTGCCCGGCTGCGCGGCGAGGAAGCGGCTCACCGAGTCGACGGCGGCCACGCGGTCGCGGACCGACTTCAGCTCGGTGCGGCGCTGGGTGATGGACGGTGCGGCGCCGCCCTCACGCTGCCGCCAGTAGTACGTGGGCTCACCGAGGATGTCGACGCTGCGGGCCCTGAAGTGCGCCGGGACCGTCAACGGAGTGTCCTCGTAGAGCACACCTTCGGGGAATTCCATCGCGTACTTGTCCCAGAAGGTGCGGCGGAACACCTTGTTGGGGGCGAGCCGGTCGGCGATGAGTGCCGGGTCACGTGTGATGTGGGTCTTCAGCCGCGTCGTCGCCGTGGCCTTGCGGTGCATCGCCGACTGGGCGGTGCCTTTCGAGTCCAGCGTGAACACGTTGCCGGACGCGAAGTCCGACCCCGTCTCGTCCAGCGTCGACAGGAAGTGCTCGTAGGCGTAGTCCGGGATGATGTCGTCGCTGTCGACGAATGTGAGGTAATCCACCCCCGGAGTGCAGTTGCGTACACCGGTGTTACGGGCGTGGCCAAGGCCGCCGTTCGTCTGTTCGACAAGGCGGAACCGCGGGTCGCGGGCGGCGAAGGCGGTGGCGATCTCACCACTTCTGTCCGTCGAACCGTCGTTGACCATGATGACTTCGAGCTCACGGAGCGTCTGGCCGGCGAGGGATTCGAGGCACTCCTCGAGAAACATCTCGACGTTGTAAATCGGCACTACCACCGAGAGCCGAGGGACCATGGGTCAGGACAACCTTTCCGTGGCGGGAAATGACGAACCGAGGTCCTGCTCCGGGGGAGCGCAGCCTGCTGAGGGTTCACTCCGAGTTTATCGCATGGCTACTCACCGACTTAGACTGACCGGATGACCTGGATGATCACCGGCGGCGCCGGATATATCGGATCGCATGTCGTCAAGGCGCTCGTCGAGAGCGGTGAACAGGTGGTCGTCCTCGACGATCTCAGTACCGGTGACGCGGCGCGGCTGCCCGCCGGTGTTCCCCTGGAGCAGGGTTCCGTGCTGGACCGGGCGGCGCTGGACCGCGTCCTGGGGCAGTACGAGGTGCGCGGGATCGTGCACATCGCGGCGAAGAAGCAGGTCGGCGAGTCGGTCGAGCGCCCGCTGCACTACTACCGCGAGAACGTCGTCGGCCTGCAGACGGTCCTCGAGGCCGCCGCCGAGGCCGGGGTGAGCCGCTTCCTCTTCTCCTCCTCCGCCGCGGTCTACGGCATGCCGGACGTCGAGCTGGTCACCGAGCGGACCCCCTGCGACCCGATGAGCCCCTACGGCGAGACCAAACTCACGGGGGAGTGGATGGTCGGCGCGGTCGGCCGGGCGCACGGCATGGCCACCGCCTCGCTGCGCTACTTCAACGTGGCGGGCGCCGCCTCCGCGGAACTCGGCGACCCGGGGATCTTCAACCTGGTGCCGATGGTGTTCCAGCGACTGGCCCAGGGCAAGCCGCCACTGATCTTCGGCGACGACTACCCGACGCCGGACGGCACCTGCGTCCGTGACTACATTCACATCGAGGACGTCGCCTCCGCCCACGTCGCCGCGGCGCGCCGGCTGACCGCCGACCCCTCGGCGTCCCTGAAGCTCAACATCGGCACCGGCGAGGGCGTGTCGGTGGCGGAGATGATCGACCTCATCCGCGAGGTGTCGGGACACACCGACCTCGCGCCCGAGATCGTCCCGCGCCGCGCCGGCGACCCGGCCCGGGTCGTCGCCTCGGCCGAGCTGATCGGCAAGGAGCTGGGCTGGTCGGCCCGGTACGACGTCCGCCAGATGGTCACCTCGGCCTGGGCCGGCTGGCAGCTGCGGCACCCGGACCCGCAGGCCTGACCTGTGATCCGCCGGCCTGACCCGTATCCCGGACCCGTCGCCCCGGCGGGTGCCCGGGCGCGGTGTCCAGGGCGCGATACGCCCGGCCGCGCGGTGCCCCGGATCACGTAGATTGCACGGATCGGGGCAGGCGGACCGACGGGAACAGGCGAGCACAGGGGACGTACGTGGCAGCGGCGCGGCAGGACGTGGTGGAGGCCCGCAGGGTCGTGGTCAAGGTCGGTTCGTCCTCGCTGACGACGGCCTCCGGCGGGCTGGACGCGGATCGCGTCGACGCGCTGGTGGACGTGCTGGCGACGGCCCGGGAGAACGGCCCGAAGGAGATCGTGCTGGTCTCCTCCGGCGCCATCGCCGCAGGCCTCGCCCCGCTCGGTCTCGCGAAGCGGCCGCGCGACCTGGCCCGCCAGCAAGCCGCCGCCAGCGTCGGCCAGGGACTGCTGGTGGCGCGGTACACCGCGTCGTTCTCCCGCTACGGGATCCGGGTCGGCCAGGTGCTGCTGACCTCCGACGACATCAGCCGCCGCGCCCACTACCGCAACGCGTACCGGACCCTGGACCAGCTGCTCGTCATGGGCGCGGTGCCGGTCGTCAACGAGAACGACACCGTGGCCACCGACGAGATCCGCTTCGGCGACAACGACCGGCTGGCGTCCCTCGTCGCCCACCTGGTCCGCGCCGACCTGCTGGTGCTGCTGTCCGACGTGGACGGCCTCTACGACGGCGACCCGCGCTCGCCCGGCGCCACCCGGATCGACGAGGTTGCGGGACCCGCCGACCTCGAAGGCGTCACCATCGGCAGCGCCGGCAAGGCCGGGGTCGGCACCGGCGGCATGGTCACCAAGGTCGAGGCGGCCCGGATCGCGGCCGCCGCCGGCATCCCGGTCGTGCTCACCTCCGCCAGCCACGCCGCCGACGCCCTCGGCGGCCGCGTCACCGGCACGCTCTTCCACCGCACCGGCAAGCGGTCCGCCGACCGGCTGCTGTGGCTCGCGCACGCCTCCACCCCGCGCGGCGCGCTGCGCCTGGACCCGGGCGCGGTCAAGGCCGTCACGGAGCGCCGTACCTCGCTGCTGCCGGCCGGACTGACCGGCGTCGAGGGGCAGTTCGTGGCCGGCGACCCGGTCGACCTGCTCGACGAGTCCGGCCGGGCGGTCGCCCGAGGCCTCGTCAACTTCGATGCCAGGGAGCTGCCGCGGCTGCTCGGCCGCTCGACGCACGACCTCGCCCGCGAACTCGGACCCGCGTACGAGCGCGAGGTCGTGCACCGCGACGACCTCGTTGTGCTGCACCAGCACTGAGCGAACGGCCGGCCCGGCAGACCCAGTCGGGGACTTCTTGTCGAAAACGCCCCCGCGGTAGCCCGCACCCTGGTCAACTTTGAAGCGGAGGAGTCGCCAATACCGCCGCGGGGACGGGCGGCGCTCGCAAAGCAGAACGCCACAGGGAGGCCGCCGGTGAGACGAGGGCGCCCAGGTTCGTTCCCCCGGGGGACGACGGAACGGGCACTGGTCAGCGTCGACAGCGGAGCGGATACCAGTGCGGACCATCAGCCGGAAGCGCGCACCAGCTCCCGGCTCTGGCACGTCACGCTCAGCGTCTCCGGGCCCGGGGCCCCGCTCCCGGAGGTCAGACGCGCGCTGGAACAGCTCGCGCACGATCACCCGTTCCTGCTGACCAGCCGATATGCCCATGACCACGCCGAGATCAGGTACTGGGAGGAGGCCCGTGACCTCCACGATGCCGCGGCCATCGCGCTGCGCCTGTGGGGCGAGCACCGCTCGACGGCCAAGCTCCCGCCATGGGAGACGGTCGGCCTCGAAGTGATCGACCGTGAGACCTATCACCAGCGCATCTCCGAGGGCTACGGCCCCCCGCCGGCCGTGCCGGTGGGTGTCCACCCCTTCTAGGCCGTCTCTGTGTTTCCCCAGCACCCCTGACCACTGCCGAGTGGTGCCCCAGCCCGGCCCGGGTCCCGCCCCGCCCGGCCGGCGGGGGAGCCGGCAGGCCGGGGCGGCGGGCCGTCTCAACGGCCGGAATCCCGTCCCGCCGTCCCCGGGAGGCGCCGTAGGCTGCCTGACATGAGCAGCAGCCATGACGCCCCCTCCCTGCCCTCCCCCCTGCCCGAGTCCGCCGTGCTGCGGGCCGCCTACCGGGCCAGGGCCGCCGCGGCCGACCTCGCGCCGCTGCCGCGCTCGGTGAAGGACGACGCGCTGCTCGCCATCGCCGACGCGCTGGTGGTGCGGACGAAGGAGATCGTCGAGGCGAACGCGCGCGACGTGGCGCGGGCCCGGGCGGCGGGGAGCAGCGACACGGTCATCGACCGGCTGACGCTGACCCGCGAGCGGGTCGCGGCCATCGCCGCCGACGTCCGCGACGTGGCGGGCCTGCCGGACCCGGTCGGCGAGGTCGTCCGCGGCTCGACGCTGCCGAACGGGCTCGATCTGCGCCAGGTGCGGGTGCCGCTCGGCGTGGTCGGCATCATCTACGAGGCCCGGCCGAACGTGACCGTGGACGCGGCCGCCCTGTGCCTGAAGTCCGGGAACGCGGTGCTGCTGCGCGGTTCGTCCTCCGCGTACGCCTCCAACGAGGCACTGGTGAAGGTGCTGCGGGACGCCGTCGGCGGTGCCGGGCTGCCGGCCGACGCGGTGCAGCTGGTGCCGGGCGAGAGCCGGGAGTCCGTCAAGGAGCTGATGCGGGCCCGCGGCATGGTCGACGTCCTCATCCCGCGCGGCGGAGCGTCGCTGATCAGGACGGTCGTCGAACAGTCGACGGTGCCGGTCATCGAGACCGGTACCGGCAACTGCCACGTCTACGTGGACGCGCAGGCCGACCTCCCGATGGCGGTGGAGGTGCTCATCAACTCCAAGGCGCAGCGTCCCAGCGTCTGCAACTCCGCGGAGACCCTGCTGGTGCACCAGGACATCGCCGAGGCGTTCCTGCCGCTGGCGCTGGCGGCGCTGGCCGAGGCCGGGGTGACCGTGCACGGTGACGAGCGGGTGCTGGCGCTGGCCGAGCGGACCGGCTCCAAGGCCACCGTGGTGCCGGCGACCATGGAGGACTGGGAGACCGAGTACCTGAGCTACGACATCGCGGCGGGAGTCGTCGACTCGCTGGACGCGGCCGTCCACCACATCCGGCTCTGGTCGTCCGGCCACACCGAGGCGATCGTCACCACCTCGCAGCCCGCGGCCCGCCGGTTCACCCAGTTGGTGGACGCGGCCGCGGTCGTCGTCAACGCGTCGACGCGGTTCACGGACGGCGGTGAGTTCGGGTTCGGTGCGGAGATCGGCATTTCCACCCAGAAACTGCACGCCCGCGGCCCGATGGGGCTGCCGGAACTGACGTCGACCAAGTACATCGTGACCGGCGACGGCCACATCCGGTAGCGGGGCGGTCCGTCCACAGGGCCAACTGGGCGGGCGGGCAGTGTATTTCATCCGCTCCCTGCCCAAAGCGCCGTTGGCCGGACTACCCTGGTGCGATGCCGGATGATGACGAGTTCGCATCCCTGGTCTTCGACGAGGACTTCGTACGGTCCGCGCCCGTGCACGAGCCCACCGCGCGCCAGCGCATGCTCGCCGCCGCGCGGGCCCGTGCCGAGGCCGAAAGCGTTTCCGGCGGCGGGTCCGCGCCGGCCGATCCCGTCCGGTACGACACCGGCGAATCCGACGACCTGTATCTGCAGCACGTCCGTATGGCCGAAGGCCGCCCGTACCGCGGCGGCAGTGTCCGCTGGCACCGTTCACTCGCCTGGCTGCTCGCCGTGCTGATGGGAATCGGCGTGGTGGCGCTGACCTTCGCGGCCGTGTACCGGGGTGCCGGGGGCGGCCGCCAGCCCGCCGTACCTGCGCCTCCGTCGAGCGGCCGGGTCGGCAGCCAGACCCTGCCGCCGGTCGCCGCGACCCCGCTTCCCTGAGCTGCTGTCAGAAGTTGTCGCGTATCACGGCGTTTATATGTGCCTCCGGAGACTTAACCTTGTGGTATGGCCGGTCCTGGAGACCCTCCTGAGGGCGCCCCTGAGGGAGTCCCGGGAGGTGGTGAGGACGAGTACCGATCCGTCGTCTTCGACGAATCGTTTGTTCGAGCTGCCCGTATCCAGGAGTACTCGGCCCGTGAGCGGCTGGACGGGACCTCGCGGGCGGTGCGCGTCCGCCATATGTGGCCCGTCGCCGGCGCCCCGCGCCAGGCCCTGATCCTGGTCGTACTCATCGCCGTCGCCTTCGGCACCGCGATCTACCTGGGCATACGTCATCCGTACAGCAGTTCGGGGCCGGATGCGGTGGAGCCGCTGCGGATCACGCTGATACCGCTGGTGCCGCCGGGCCCGGTACCGGCCGTGGACACGAAGTCGCTGTACGCGAACGATCCGGCCGCGCACTACCGGGCCGGTGCCGAAGGGCTTCCGCTGCCGACCGCGCGCCGTGTCGGGGACTTCACCGAGAGTCAGGTGATGCAGGCGCTCAGCACCACCAAGGAGTACCTGGTGGCCTCGTCGCTCGACCCGGAAGCGGTTACGGGCGGCGGTGTGCGCGCCGTCCGGGATCTGATCGATCCCGGCCAGGTCGACCAGTTCGACCGCAGCCTGAGCGCCCCTGGCGACGACGGGCAGCACGCGGCGACCGGCTGGCTGGTGCGGCTGGACCCGGCCAAGGTGCGGCTGGCCGACCAGAAGGTACGGGTGAACGGCACCATCGCGGTGGCCCAGGTCGGTGACGACCGGCTGGAGGTCGTCGCCGACCACACCTTCGTGTACGCGGTGCAGGGCGTCACCGGTTCCGGGGCGGCGCAGGGCACCACCTCGCTGTTCACCGTGCGGCGCGAGATGCGGTTCCGCTTCGACCGGGACGACCTGCGCGACCACCACATGGAAGTGGTGCAGGCCGATGTCGCCGCCGGACCGCTGTCCTGCACGGCCCCGGCCGCCGACTACTTCCGGCCGCTGCTCGCCGGCCAGTCGCCGCAGGGCCCGACCACCGCCGATCCGTACGACCGCGACCGTCCGGCAGTATCCGTCTGCGCGGGGCTGGCGAACGGCGCCACCGGTACCCCGGCGGCGCCCTCCACCACGTCCTCAGCAGCTCCCTAGGCCGCGCCCGAGGGCGTTACGGCCCGGAGGCGGTGCCCGGAGGCGGTGCCTGGAGCCGGTGCCCGGGAATCGGTGTCACTCCGCGCGGGGACCGTTCTCCGGGCTGTCCCCGGGGCTGTCCTGCGTCTCGTCCGCCGGCCGCTCCTGGGTGCTGGTCTGCGTGCCGCCCGGACCGGTGAACTTGTTCCTGAGCTTGCCGCCGATGTCGCCCGCGCCCGTCGATATGTCGCGGATCAGGCCCATCAGCGGGTCCTTGCTGGTCTTGACGTTCTCCGCGTAGTGGTTCGCCGACTCCTTGAAGGTGTCGTAGACCGAGGTGTCCTTGTCCTCGCTCCTGCGCGGGTAGTGCCCGTCCATCAGCCGCTGGTAGTCGCGGCTGGCCGCCCACTTCTTCAGCTCGGCGGCGCGCACCGTGGTGAAGGGGTGGGTGCGCGGCAGCACGTTCATGATCTTCAGGACGGAGTCGCGCAGGTCGCCGGCGGCCTCGTACTCGTCGGCCTGCTTCAGGAACGCGTCCACGTTCATCTCGTGCAGGTGGTTGCCGCCGGCGATCTTCATCAGCCCGCGCATCGACGCCTGCAGGTCCTGCCCGACCAGCAGCCCGGCCCGGTCGGCCGACAGCTCGGACTTGCGGAACCACTCGCGCAGCGCCGTGACGATCGCCAGGATCGCCAGGTTGCCCAGCGGGATCCACGCGACCCGCACGGCGAGATTCGTCAGGAACAGCAGGATGGTGCGGTAGACCGAGTGGCCGGAGAGCGCATGGCCCACCTCGTGGCCCACGACCGCCCGCATCTCCTCCTCGTCGAGCAGCTCGACGAGGCCGGTGGTGACCACGATGATCGGCGAGTCCATGCCGATGCACATCGCGTTCGGCTGCGGGTCCTGCGTGACGTACATCGACGGGACCTTCTCCAGGTCCAGGATGTAGCAGGCGTCGAGCAGCATGACGTTCAGGTGCGCGAACTGCTGGTCGCTCACCCGGACGGAGTCCGAGAGGAACAGCAGTCTCAGCGAGCGCTCGGGGAGCAGTCCGCTGAGCGCCTTGAAAGCGGTGTCGAAACCGGTCAGCTTGCGGAGCGCGACCAGCGCGGACCGGTCGGCGGGATGCTCGTACGCCCTGGAGGAGATCCCCGGGAAGCGCTTGCGCGTGCGGCTGGGCACCTTCGCGGCACCGCCACTGGACTCCGTGGAGTCGCTCGGATCGTTCGGCACGGACATAGTGACCCAACCCCCAGATAGCCAACCGGTACATACTCTGGACGCGCGGAGCCTGCGCTAAGTTCCACAGGGCCCGCCCGTACGATGTGCGTGAGTCTTCCCGTCCACCCTCGAAACCGCAAAGGTCCTGCCGACCATGACGTCATACGCAGCTGCCGCACTGACCACCCTCGCCGAGGAGTCGGGTGGGGGGAACCACGAGAGCCTCAGCCCGTATCTCACGGGCGGTGGCGCGCTGTTCGCGCTGCTCCTCCTGCTGTGGATCACGACCCGCTTCAACCGGGACTAGTCTCCGCGATGTCTGGGAACGTGAAGAAGCGGATCGGCGTGATGGGCGGAACGTTCGACCCCGTCCACCACGGTCACCTGGTCGCGGCCAGCGAGGTGGCGAGTCTGTTCCAGCTCGACGAGGTCGTCTTCGTGCCGACCGGCCGGCCGTGGCAGAAGGCCGACAAACCGGTCTCGCCACCCGAGGACCGGTATCTGATGACGGTGATCGCCACCGCCTCCAACCCGCAGTTCTCGGTGAGCCGCAGTGACATCGACCGCGGCGGCAAGACGTACACCATCGACACCCTGCGGGATCTGCGCGACGAGCACGCGGACGCGGACCTCTTCTTCATCACCGGCGCGGACGCGCTCAACCAGATCTTCTCCTGGCGGAACGCCGAGGAGCTCTTCTCCCTCGCGCATTTCATCGGGGTGACGCGTCCTGGGCATACCCTGGCGGATCCGGGCTTCCCGGAGGGCGGGGTCTCGCTGGTCGAGGTTCCCGCGCTGGCGATCTCGTCGACGGACTGCCGCCAGAGAGTGGCCAAGGGCGATCCGGTCTGGTACTTGGTGCCGGACGGGGTGGTGCGCTACATCGACAAACGCAGGCTCTACCGGGACGACGGGTAGCGGACGCATCGCAGTGAAGGGGTCCTCGTGAACGACGCAAACCCCCGTTGGCAATACGCCGAGGGAGGTCCTGAGAACGGTCAGGACCCGAACGCCCCGCAGGACCCGCCCGCGCCCCAGGACCCTTACTACCAGCAGCAGTACGGATACGACCCGTATGCACAGCAGCCGGAGCAGCAGCCCCGGCAACAGCAGCCGCCGCAGCAGCAGCCGGGGTACGCCGACCCGTACTACGCGGACCCGGCGCAGACGTACGCGGGGCAGCAGCAGGGCTGGATCCCGCAGCAGCAGCCGTATCCGGACCCCCAGTACGCGCAGCCGCAGCCCTTGCAGCAGCCGCCGTACCAGGACCCGCAGTACCAGCAGCAGCCGCAGTACGGCGCGCCGCCCGCTCAGCCGTACTACGCGGCGCCCGCCCCGGTGCCCGCGCAGGTCCCCGGGCCCGACGCCGGACCGCCGCGGCAGCAGGCCGGACAGGACTACCGCACCGAGCAGTTCGCCTTCGTCGACGAGGACGACGAGGAGTCGGAAGAGGTCATCGACTGGCTGAAGTTCTCGGAGTCCCGCACCGAACGCCGTGCCGAGACCAAGCGGCGTGGCCGCAAGCGCAAGATCGCCCTGGTGCTGCTGGTCGTGGTGGCGCTGGTCGGTGGCGCCGGCTACCTCTGGAAGACCGGCCGGATCCCCGGCCTCGGCGGCTCGGGCAAGAACACGGCGGCGGCCGGCGCGGGCGGCCAGAAGCGCGATGTGATCGTGGTGAACCTGCGGCCGGTGGACGGCTCGGAGTCCTCCACGGCGCTGCTGGTCAGCAACCAGACCACCGGCAAGGGCACCACGGTGCTGCTGCCGAACACGCTCGCCCTCAGTACCGACGACGGCGGCTCGACCACCCTCGGCAAGCAGATCGACCAGGGCCAGGAGCCGACCCGGCAGGGGCTGAACACGCTCCTCGGGTCCGACATCAAGGGCAGCTGGCGGCTGGACACCCCGTATCTGGAGATCCTCGTCGAGTCCCTCGGCGGCATCACCCTGGACACCGACACCGCGGTGAACGGCACGCAGAAGGACGCGGGCAAGGTCCTGGTCACCCAGGGCAAGGCGCAGGAGCTGAACGGCCAGGGGGCCGTCGCGTACGCCACCCACCGCGGGCCCGGCGAGGCACAGGCCAAGCAGCTCATCCGCTTCGGCCAGGTCATGCAGGCCGTCCTGGCGAAGATGCCGAGCGACTCCGCCTCGGCGACGAAGACCGTCGAGGCGCTGAACTCGATCCCGGACCCGTCGCTGCCCGTCAACGCGCTCGGCGCCTCGCTGGCGCAGCTCGCGGAGCAGGCGAAGACGGGGACCTACAGCACCGCGCTGCTGCCGGTGCAGCCGAACGGGACGCTGAGCGCGCAGGCCACCGAGAGCGTCGTGAAGGACGTGCTGGGCGGCACCGTGAAGAACGCCGGGGCCTCGGCGCAGGCCAGGGTGCTGATCAAGGACGCCTCCGGCGACAAGAAGGCGGCGGGCCTGGCCCAGGCCGCGATCCTGAACGGCGGCGTGTACACCTACGTGGCGGGCGGTACGGCCCCGTCGTCGCAGCCGGCCTCCGAGGTGCTCTACGCCGACGACGCCCGCAAGGCGGCGGCCGCCGATGTGGCCAAGACCCTGGGGCTGCCGGCGGGCGCGGTGAAGAAGGGAACGGTCGCCGCGAATGCGGACATCACGGTCGTCCTCGGCAAGGACTACAAGGGCTGACACCCCCCTGAGCGGCGGCCCCGGACCGGCCGGGAATCCGCTCAGGGGGCCTGACCAGGCCTGATGGATAACGGGTCGGGGGCTGTCCGTGGGGCGTGAGACCCTGGAGAGACACGCCCTCGACCCGAAAGCCTCACCTGTGACCGCCACTGACCACTCCATCGAGCTCATCAAGGCCGCCGCGCAGGCCGCCGCCGACAAGCTCGCGCACGACATCATCGCCTATGACGTCAGCGACGTCCTCTCCATCACCGACGCGTTCCTGGTGGCCTCCGCCCCGAACGACCGGCAGGTCAAGGGCATCGTCGACGGCATCGAAGAGGCGCTCCTCAAGGAGCTGGGCACCAAGCCGGTGCGCCGCGAGGGCGAGCGCGACGGCCGCTGGGTGCTGCTCGACTACATCGACATCGTGGTCCACGTGCAGCACTCCGAGGAGCGCGTTTTCTACGCCCTCGAGCGGCTCTGGAAGGACTGCCCCGAGATCGAGCTGCCCGCCGACGCCGTCGCCACCCGTGGCAAGGGCGAGGAGCACGCGAAGCTGTACGCGGCCGAAGCGGATGGAGACCTGAGCTGAACGGGCACACGACGGGCCGCGGCCGCCGGATCGTTCTTTGGCGGCACGGCCAGACCGAGTGGAACCTGGAGCAGCGCTTCCAGGGCAGTACCGACATCCCGCTGACCGCGGACGGTATCGCCCAGGCCCGGCGCGCCGCCAGGCTGCTCGGCGCTCTCGAACCGGCCGCGATCATCGCGTCCGACCTGCAGCGCGCCTCCGCGACGGCCGCCGAGCTGGCCGCCGTGACCGGCCTCGGTGTGACCCACTACGAGGGGCTGCGCGAGACGTACGCGGGGGACTGGCAGGGTCTGACCCACACGGAGATCGTGGCGCGGCACGGCGAGCAGTACGCCGCCTGGAAGCGCGGCGAGCCGGTACGGCGCGGCGGCGGTGAGCTGGAGACCGAGGTCGCGGACCGGGCGGCGCCCGTGGTGCTGGGCGAGGCCGACAAGCTGGCCGACGGCGGCACTCTCGTGGTGGTCAGCCACGGCGGCACGATCCGCACCACGATCGGCCGGCTGCTGGGGCTGGAAGCGGGCAACTGGGAGGCCCTCGGGGGTCTGTCGAACTGCTGCTGGTCGGTGCTGGGCGAGGGAGCGCGCGGTTGGCGGCTGCTGGAGCACAACGCGGGCACGCTGCCCGAACCGGTGCTCGGCGACGACAACTGATCCACTCGCCGGTGGATCACCGGGCGGATTTCGCATCTGCCCCGGAGACCGGTTAAGCTTCTTCTCGTTCCCAGCGCGAGCCGCTGGAAACGGCGGGGCTGTAGCTCAGTTGGTAGAGCGCTTGCATGGCATGCAAGAGGTCCGGAGTTCAATTCTCCGTAGCTCCACAATGAGGATCCCGTCCGATCACTGCGATCGGGCGGGATCTTTGCGTTTCCGCAGGTCAGTCGGGTGCGGGTCCGGCTCTGGCCGGGCGCGGGTCAGTCGATGGTGTCGCCGAGGGACTCGGAGAGATGCCGCAGGGCGTTGGCGAGGGCCGCCCGCTCGGGTTCGGTCAGCGCGGCGAGCAGCCGGTTCTCGGTGGCGAGGTGGTCGGGCAGCACCTCGTCGATGAGATCGCGGCCGTCACGGGTGAGAGCGACATGCACCACACGGCGGTCCGACGGGCTGGGGGTGCGCGTCACCAGGCCGCGGTCCTGGAGGCGGTCCAGCCGCTGGGTGACGGCTCCTGAGGTGACCATGGCCGCCAGCATCAGCTCGGCCGGTGTCAGCCGGTTCTCGGGGCCGCTGCGGCGCAGCGTGGCGAGGACGTCGAACGACGCGGCGTCGAGTCCGTGCGCGGCGAACGTACGGCGGAGTTCGGCGTCGATCACCCGCGAGAGCCGTTTCAGCCGGCCGATCACCGCCATCGGCGAGACGTCGAGGTCGGGGCGCTGCGTTCCCCACTGCTCCAGCACGCGGTCCACATGATCTGCCACCTGAGTACTGTACCAATGTCTTAGCGATGAGATACATTGTCTTAGTGCTAAGTAATCGAGTCCGGATCATCGTCGTGACCGCGCTGGCGCCCGCGATCTGGGGCACCACCTACCTCGTCACCACCGAGCTGCTGCCGCCCGACCGGCCGCTGCTGGCCGCGCTGTTGCGCGCGCTTCCCGCGGGCCTCGTGCTCGTCGCCCTCACCCGGCGGCTGCCGCAGGGGTCGTGGTGGTGGCGTGCCCTGGTGCTCGGCTCCCTCAACATCGGGGCGTTCCTCGCGCTGCTGTTCATCGCCGCCTACCGGCTGCCGGGCGGGGTCGCCGCGACCCTCGGCGCGCTCCAGCCCCTGCTGGTCGCGGGCCTGTCCTCCGGTCTGCTCGGCGAGCGGCTGTCCCCGCGCACCGTCCTGGCCGGCATAGCGGGCGTGGCCGGCGTCAGCCTGCTCGTGCTGCGGGCCGACGCGCGGCTCGACGCGATCGGTGTCGCGGCCGCTGTCGGCGGGGCCGTCGTGATGGCCACCGGAGTGGTGCTCAGCAAGCGGTGGACGTCACCCGCACCGCTGCTCGCCACCACCGGCTGGCAGCTCGTCGCGGGCGGCCTGCTGCTGCTCCCGGTCGCCCTCCTCGTCGAAGGCCCGCCCCCGGCGAACCTGACAGCCGAGAACCTGGCCGGCTACGGCTATCTCTCGATCATCGGCGCGGCATTCGCCTACGCCCTGTGGTTCCGGGGGATCCGCGACCTGTCGCCCACCAGCGTGACGTTCCTCGGTCTGCTCAGTCCCGTGGTCGCCACGGTGCTCGGCTGGCTCGTCCTGGACCAGGAGCTCACCGCGGCCCAGATCCTGGGCGGGCTGATCGTCCTCGCCGCCCTCGTCGTGGCCCAGACGCGGAACGCTGCGCACCGGCCGGGCCCCGGCGGACCGCCGTGGTTCCGGGGCGCCGGCACCGCTACCGGCGGCGCCCCCGAAGCCGGCGACGTCCGGAACCCCTCGTCCGTCCCCATCGACAACTCATCGAGCAGGAGCTGAGATTGATGCGCATCACCGTCTTCGGAGCAGCGGGCAACGTAGGGCGCCGGGTGGTGGCCGAGGCGCTGGCGCGGGGCCATCAGGTCACCGCCGTCGTGCGCGATCCGGCCCGCTTCCCCGAGCTGCCGGCCGCCGCCGACGCACGGGCGGGCAACGCCGCGAACGCCGACGACGTGGCCGAACTGAGCGCCGGCCAGGACGTGGTGATCGGAGCGACCCGTCCCGCCCCCGGCAGCGAGGGCGAACTCGTCACGGCCACCCGGGGGTTGCTGGCCGGGCTCGCCGGGACCGGCGTCCGGCTGCTGGTCGTCGGCGGCGCGGGCAGCCTGACCGTGCCCGGCACCGGGGGCGTCACCGTCGTCGACGGACCCGGCTTCCCCGCCTCGTGGCGCCCGATCGCGCTGGCGTGCAACGAGCAGCTCGCCGTCTGCCGCGCGGAAACCGCGGTGGACTGGGCCTACTTGAGCCCGTCCGCGCTGCTGGAGCCGGGAGTGCGCACGGGCCGCTACCGGCTGGGCACCGATGAACTGCTGGTCGATGCCAAGGGCGACTCGGCGATATCCATGGAGGACCTGGCGGTGGCGCTGCTGGACGAGGCCGAGCGGCCCCGCCACCACAGGACCCGCTTCACCGCCGGGTACTGATCCCCGGGTGGCCGCCGGCCGCGCCCGCCGGTGTGCGGGTGTCCCGCCCCCTCACGGGAGGCGGGACTCCACCGGCTCCGCCACCCGGTCGGGCACCCGCTCGGCCACCCGTTCCGCCGCTCGCTCCGCTTCTCGTTCCGCCACGATCTCCGAGACCTTCCGGCGGTGCACGGGGCAGCCGATCATCGGCTCGGCCATGACGCGCAACCGCTCGATCTGCGCGCGGCTCTCGTCGTCGGCCGGGGTGTAGACGACGATCCGGTGCTCGGCCATGCCGTCGATGGCCAGCGACACCGAGGTCAGGTTGATCAGCCCGACCGACGCGTGCCGGAACACCTTGAGCCGCGGTCCCGGCGAGGCGACGTCACCGCGTGCCCACATCTGCGCGAACTCCGGGCTCTCGTGGATCAGGCGCGCGATGAACGTCTCCCAGACCGGCTCCCCGACATGCCGGCCGTACGCGGCGCGCAGCTGACCGACCATGCGGGGCAGTTCCTCGTCGCTGTTCACCATCGACGAGCAGCAGTCCGGGATGGTGAACAGCTTCAGCAGCACATTGCGTTCCGCGCGCGGGACGAACGTGGTCGCCGGCCAGATGTCGCGGTAGGCGGCGTTGGAGGCCTGTACGTCGTAGCGCGCGCTGTAGACCACGGCGGGCAGCGGGTCCAAGGCGTCGAGGATGCCCTGCACCTCCTCGCCCACCACCTCCGCGTCGGAGACGTCCTGGCGGACGAACGGCACCCCGGCCAGCCGGTAGAGGTGCTCGCGTTCGGTCACGTCGAGCTGGAGCACCCGGCCGACCGCGTCCAGCACCTGCACACTGGCGTTGATCGGGCGGCCCTGTTCCAGCCACGTGTACCAGGTGACCCCGACCCCGGCGAGCTGCGCGACCTCCTCGCGCCGCAGACCGGGGGTACGGCGCCGCAGCCCCGGCGGCATGCCGACGTCCGCGGGGGTGATGCGGGCGCGGCGGCTGCGGAGAAAGGCGGCCAGCTCGGTGCGGCGTTGGGGCATCTCCCCATCCTCCATCGGCCCGGGCACGCTTGCCAGGTGCTGCCGGTACCAGCATCACAGGGCTCTCGTTACCAGTAGTGCGCCGCGCGCAGGCTGGCGGACATGACGAATTCCGTGCTCCCGTTCCCCGTCACCGACAAGGAGACCACCCCCGGCGCCGACCGGCGCCCGCGCACCGGCCTGCTGCTCGGCATCATCCTGACGGGCCAGTTCATGGCCCTGCTCGACGTCTTCATCGTGAACGTCGCCGCGCCCACCATCCGTACCGATCTGCACGCCTCGGGCGCCGGGCTGCAGCTCATCGTGGCCGGCTACACCATCGCGTACGCCGTGCTGCTGATCACCGGCGCCCGGATCGGCGATCTGCTCGGCCACCGGCGGGTCTTCCTGTCAGGACTGGCCCTCTTCACGGCCTCGTCGCTGGCCTGCGGCCTCGCGCAGTCCACGGGTCAGCTGATCGGCTTCCGGTTCGTCCAGGGCGCGGGCTCGGCCCTGATGATTCCGCAGGTGCTCAGCCTGATCCAGCTGACGTTCAGCGGCGAGGCGCGGTCGAAGGCGCTCAGCGTCTACTCGGCGGTGATCGCCTCGGGCGCGGCGATCGGCCAGTCGCTCGGCGGGGTGCTCGTCAGCGCGGACCTGTTCGGCACCGGCTGGCGGCCGGTGTTCCTGGTGAACGTACCGATCGGGCTGGTCATGCTGGTCGTCGCGCCGCGGGTGATCCCGGCCGACGTCCGCAGCGCCCCGGAACGGCGGCGCGGGCTCGACCTGCCGGGACTGGTGACGCTGGCTGCCGCGGTGACGCTGTTCACCGTGCCGCTGGTGCTCGGGCAGGAGGAGGGCTGGCCGGTGTGGGGCTGGATCTGCCTGGGTCTGAGCGTGGTGCTGTTCGGGCTGTTCACGGTGCTGGAGTCGCGGCTGGCGCGCCGCGGCGGCGCCCCGCTGGTGTCCGGGCGGGTGCTGCGGGCGCCGGGGATGGCGCGGGCGGCGACGATGATCGGCCTGGCGATGGCGGTCAACGCGGGCTTCCTGTTCAGCATCGCCCTGCATCTGCAGACCGGGCTGGGGGACAGCGCGCTGCGCACCGGCCTCACCTTCGCCGTCGCGGCGGTGTTCTTCGGCGGAGTCGGCCTCAACTGGCGCCGTCTGCCGCAGAGCTGGCACCGGTGGCTGGCCCCGGCCGGCTTCGCCGTCGGGGCGCTCTCCTTCGCCGTGCTCGGCCTGGCGCTGCGCGGCGGCGGGCACGGCGGGTTCGCGCTCTTCGCCGGACTGGCGGGGATCGGCACGGGGCTGGGATCGGCGTTCAGCCCGACCCTCACCCGCGCGCTGGGGAAGGTGGCCCCGCAGGACGCGGCCGACGCCAGCGGGCTGCTGGCCACCGTCACCCAGCTCGGCATGCTGGTGGGCGTGGCCACCCTCGGCACCCTGTTCCTGAACCGCCTCGACGTCGCGGGGCCGCACCCGGCGGCCCATGCCTTCGCGGTGACCGCGGCGGCGCTGACCGTCGTCGCGGTGGCCGGGGCGCTGCTGGGGCTGCGGCGCGACAAGGCGTAGGGCCGGACGGAGCCGGGACCGCCTCCCCGCATCCCGGCTCCTCCCGCCCCCTGCCCCGCGCTCCGACCGCCTCGCTGCGAACCGTTCCGCTGCGAACCATTCCGCTCGGAACCGTTCGGCTCCGCCCGCTCCGTTCAGACCAGCGCGGGATAGTCGGTGAAGCCGCGCTCGTCCCCGCCGAAGAACGTGGCGGAGTCGGGGGTGTTGTACGGGCCGCCGGCCGCGAGGCGGCGCGGCAGGTCCGGGTTGGCGAGGACGACGGGCGCGCGGTCCTCGTCGAGGCGACCGAGGCCGGCCACACGCTGCGCGCACCCGTCGAGGAAGCGTGGCGGCAGCTGGAGGAGATCACCGTCGCGGGGCTGTCGGCGGCCGACCGCCGGGAACTGGCCCGGCTGCTGGCCCGGGTCGAGGACAACCTGCTCCGCCGTGGCATGGACGGGGCGGAAGAGACGGACGGGACGGGCGAGGCGGCTGCGATGGAGACGACTGCCGGGGTAGAGGGTTCGGTCAGCGGTTGACGTAGTCGTACGCGGCCGCCCGCCGCGACGACAGCACGGGTGTGGAGCGCCGTCGGCGCGGATCGTTGCGGAAGGCCTGGAACGCCACCGTGCCGGTCACCGCGAGGAACGCGGCGCCGATCGCCGGATAGACCGCGGACAGCGCCATTTGCCCGCCGCTCTGCCCCAGTTCGAACCGCCCGGCGCCGTGCGGGACCAGCCACAGCATGAACGAGCAGAACAGCAGCCCCACCAGGGCCGCCCCCGCCGCCCACAGCGCGTCCCGGCGGCGCAACGCCTCGGTGCCGAGCAGGATCACCATCGGCACCCCCCACACCCAGTGGTGCGACCAGGAGATCGGGCTGACCAGCAGCGCGGTCACCGCGCAGGCCAGCGTCGCCCAGGCCACGTTGTAAGGGAGCCGGTCCCCGGCGAGCAGTGCCGCGACCGAGACGGCCAGGCCCGCGCAGCCGACGGCGGCGGCCGCCAGCAGCCAGCCGCTGCCCGGGTCGCCGGTGTGGAGGGCGCGGGCGAAGATCCCGCGCAGCGACTGGTTGGCGGTGTCCTCGCCGAAGCCGACCCGGTCCGCCGCGAAGAGCATCTCGGTCCAGAACCGCCGTGAGTCGTGCGGTAGCGCCACCGCTGCCATCGCGACCGTCCCGACGAACGTGATGACGGCCACGGCGGCCCGCCGCAGATGCGGATTCCAGGGGCTGTGGCCACGGCGCAGCCGCCGCCAGCCCAGCGCCACCCCGGCCACCGCCAGCAGCACCGCGAACAGCGCGGGCGTCAGCTTGATGCCCGCCGCGATCCCGGTCCCGAAGCCGGCCCAGCGATGGCCCGCGCGCCGCGTCAGGTCCCACAGCACCAGCACGGCCAGCAGCAGGTTGATCTGCCCGTACCGCAGGGTCGTCCACACCGGCTCGCACCACACCGCGACGGACGCGACGGACAGCGTCACCGCCGCGGCCGGCAGCTTGGCCGGCCGCCCGGTCAGCCGCAGCGACAGATGCACCAGCGCCACCAGCAGGCCCAGGTTCGCCACCGTCGCCACCGCGCGCATCCCGCCCACGCCGATCCACGTCAGAGGCATGAACATCAGCGCGGCGAAGGGTGGATAGGTGGTCGGGAGGTTCGCGTACGTGGCCCGCATCTCGTACAGGTCGCCGCCGTTGCGCACGGTCGCGCCCTCGGCCCGGTAGACCATCAGGTCGATCATCGACACATGGGAGGCGCGCTGCGCCATCCAGAAGCCGGCGAAGGAGACCAGGCAGATCGCCGCGGCGAGCAGCGTCGGTCGCCGCAGAATGAACGTCCTGGCCGCAATCATGCGGGTGTCGGCGGTCAGCTGCGTCGCTGTCACAGTGCGCTGCTCCAGGGAGACTGGTGGGGGGCACGGGGCGCCGGTGAACCTGGCACGGAATCCCGACATTACCTGGCTCGGCCTCGGAACAGCAGAGCAACCGTTCCTCCAGGTGAGCCCCCGGCTTCCCGGTAAACGATTTGGCGAAACACCCCCAGGGCCGTGTAATGTATGCCGAGTCGCCGGGGGAACCCGGCGGGGTACACCGCGGGGCTGTAGCTCAGTTGGTAGAGCGCTTGCATGGCATGCAAGAGGTCCGGAGTTCAATTCTCCGTAGCTCCACAATCAGAAGGCCCGATCGCCGAACCGGCGGTCGGGCCTTCTTCTCGTCCGGCCTTCTCCTCGCGTCTTCGCGTCTTCCCGTCTTCGCGTCTTCGGGTCGCAGCGCCGGCGCCGGACAGCGGCGGACCGCCCGGCCGGCCGCCGGTCACCGCCGCTGCCGAGGTGAGCCGGGCGCGGTGCGCCCCGAGCGCGTGACCCCGGCCGAGCCCGCAGCCGCGGTCGTCCTCCGGCGGCCGGCTTCCGGCAACTCCGGCCACGCCGTTGCCGCCGCTGCTAACGTCGATCCGACCGGGTGCCGGATTCCCCGTCAGCACCCGCCGATCGGACCGCGGTTCCGGTCGGCCCGGCCACGGTTCCCACCGGCCGGGCAGCGGCTTCCGCCCCTCGTGACCGGCTCGTGCCGCTTACCGTTCGCTGGCGTTTCCTTGGCCTGCTCTTGGCAATTGCATGCCCCTGACATGAGCTTTTCGGCGAAAGAGTGGCGCTCTGCGGTACGAGCCGTACGCATAGCGGCGACACCGTAATCGGCGTCAACTCGCTTCGCATGGGGGTTTCATGAGATTTGAGCGCAAAAGAACGCGTGCCGGGCTGGCGGTGGCCGCAGCGCTGCCGCTGATGGCCGGCGCGCTCGCGCTGGGCACACCTGCCGCGCAGGCTGACCAACCGCACGACAGGCAGCTGCTCAGTGGCACCAAGCCGCTGTGGGCAACCGCCAATGCGGACAAGGGCGACACGGCGGACGCCAGCGGCGTTACCGCCCGTGTCTACCTGGCGGGCCGGGACGCGAAGGGCCTCACGGCCTATGCGACCGCGGTTTCCGACCCGAACTCGGCTTCCTACGGCAAGTATCTGACCGCGGCGCAGACACAGGCGCGGTTCGGTGCGACGAAGGACCAGATAGCCCAGGTCACCGCCTGGCTGAAGTCCTCGGGCCTCAAGGTGACCGGTACCACCCAGCACTACATCACCGTGAGCGGTGACGTGGCGGCCGCGGAGAAGGCGTTCGGCACCCAGCTGCACAACTTCGCCAAGGACGGCAAGACTTACCACGCCCCGGCGACGACGGCGTCCGCGCCGGCGGCGCTGAACGGCGCGGTGCTCACGGTCGTCGGCCTGGACAACGCTCCCAAGATCGCCAAGCACGACGAGGCGCTGCCGCCTCCCGGCGCGGTGTTCAAGAACGCCGGGCCGTTCTCGAGCTACTTCGGCTCGAACACCAACAAGAAGCTCCCGTCCGCCTACGGCACCAAGGCGCCGTACGCGATCAAGGGCTACACCGGCAAGGACCTGCGCGCCGCCTACGGTGCGAAGAGCTACACCGGTAAGAACGTCACGGTCGCGATCACGGACGCGTACGCCTCGCCGTACATCGTCCAGGACGCGAAGAAGTACGCCAAGAACAACGGTGACCAGGCGTACCGCAAGGGCCAGCTCTCCCAGGTGCTGCCCGCCGACTACAACTCGACCGAGGCCTGCGACGCGGGTGGCTGGTACGGCGAGGAGACGCTCGACGTCGAGGCCGTGCACGCCGTGGCCCCCGACGCCGACATCGTCTACGTGGGTGGCGCGTCCTGCCAGGACAACGACCTGCTCGACGCCCTGAACAAGATCGTCGACGGCCGGCTGGCCGACATCGTCTCCAACTCGTGGGGCGACGTCGAGGCCAATGAGACCCCGGACGTGGCCGCGGCCTACGACCAGACCTTCCTGCAGGGTGCTGTCGAGGGCATCGGCTTCTACTTCTCCTCCGGTGACTCCGGCGACAACGTCGCCAAGACCGGCAAGAAGCAGGTCGACACCCCCGGAAACTCCCCCTGGGCCACCTCGGTCGGCGGCACCTCGCTGAACGTCGGCAAGGGTGAGAAGTACCAGTGGGAGACCGGATGGGGCACCGAGAAGGCTGTGCTGTCGGCTGACGGCAACAGCTGGACGGGCTTCCCCGGCGCCTACACCTCGGGCGCGGGCGGCGGCACCAGCAACCTGTACGCGCAGCCGTTCTACCAGCGCAACGTCGTCCCGGACTCGCTCGCCCTCGCCAACGGCGGCGGCGTGAAGCAGCGCGTCGAGCCGGACATCTCGGCGGTCGCCGACCCGAACACCGGCTTCCTCGTCGGTCAGACCCAGTCCCTCGCGGACGGTTCGCTGGCGTACAGCGAGTACCGGATCGGCGGCACCTCGCTCGCCGCCCCGGTGATCGCCGGCGTCCAGGCGCTCGTGCAGCAGGCGCGGCACGGGATCCCGGTCGGCTTCGCCAACCCGCTGATCTACGACCGGTACGCCACGTCGGCCTACCACGACGTCACGGACCACCCGCTGGGCCAGGGCCGTGACCAGGCGGTCGTCCGCGTTGACTTCGTCAACGGTGTCGACGCGGCGGACGGCACGATCACGTCCCTGCGCAGCCTCGGCAAGGACGCGTCGCTGCACGCCACGGTCGGCTTCGACGACGTCACCGGCGTCGGTACCCCTGGTGCCGACTACGTGACCTCGTACCTGCCGAAGAAGAACCACCGCTGACCTCACGGTCGGCGCACGGGCTGAGCTCCTGAGCCAGTGCACGGGCCCGCACCGGGGCATTCCCGGTGCGGGCCCCTCGCGCGCTGCGGTAACCTGACCCCATGCGTGCCGTACGCCTTCTGCTTAGCAAGCCGCACTGACGACGAACCGAGTCAGTGCGGCGGCCCCTCCTGTGCGAGGGGTTTTTTCGTTTCCGCAGGCAGGCAGCAGACGCGGCGTACGCCCGTCATGATCACGATGGAGCTTCGAGGACGATGAGCGAGACCACCGCCGCCACTGAGGCAGCCGAGCCGCACCGTACTGTGCCGACCTTCAAGTACACCGCTCAGCTGGCCGCCGACATCGAGGCCCGCTGGCAGGACTTCTGGGAGGAGTCCGGTACCTACGAGGCGCCGAACCCCAGCGGTGACCTGGCGGGGGACGCCGAGCTGGCCGCCAAGCCCAAGAAATTCATCATGGACATGTTCCCGTACCCCTCGGGCTCGGGACTGCACGTCGGCCACCCGCTGGGCTACATCGCCACCGATGTGTACGCCCGCCACCAGCGGATGACCGGCCACAACGTGCTGCACACCCTGGGCTTCGACTCCTTCGGGCTGCCCGCCGAGCAGCACGCGGTCGCCACCGGGACGCACCCGCGGGCCTCCACCGAGGACGCCATCGAGAACATGCGGCGCCAGCTGCGCCGGCTGGGCCTGGGCCACGACATGCGCCGGTCGGTCGAGACGATCGACCCGGCGTACTACAAGTGGACCCAGTGGATCTTCCTGCAGATCTTCAACTCCTGGTACGACGAGGAGGCGGGCCGGGCCCGTCCGATCGACACCCTGGTCGCACAGTTCGCCTCCGGCGCCCGCCCGACCCCGGACGGCCGCGCCTGGGACGCGCTGAGCGCCATCGAGCGCTCCGACCTGCTGGGCGAGTACCGGCTGGCGTACGCGTCCGAGTCGCGCGTCAACTGGTGCCCGGGGCTGGGCACCGTCCTGGCGAACGAGGAGGTCACCGCGGACGGCCGCTCCGAGCGCGGCAACTTCCCGGTCTTCAAGTCCAAGCTGCGCCAGTGGAACATGCGCATCACGGCCTACGCGGACCGGCTGATCGACGACCTGGAGCCGCTGGACTGGCCCGAGGCCATCAAGCTGCAGCAGCGCAACTGGATCGGCCGCTCCGAGGGCGCCCGGGTGGACTTCGCCGTCGGCGACGAGAAGATCACCGTCTTCACGACCCGCCAGGACACGCTGTTCGGCGCCACCTACATGGTGCTGGCGCCCGAGCACGAACTGGTCGAGACGGTCGTCCCGGCCGCCTGGCCCGAGGGCACCCACGACGTGTGGACCGGCGGGCACGCCACCCCGGGCGAGGCCGTGGCCGCGTACCGCAAGATGGCCGCCGCCAAGTCCGACGTCGAGCGGCAGGCCGACGCCAAGGAGAAGACCGGCGTCTTCACCGGCGCCTACGCCGTGAACCCGGTCAGCGGGGACCAGGTCCCGGTCTTCATCGCCGACTACGTGCTGATGGGCTACGGCACCGGCGCGATCATGGCCGTCCCGGCGCACGACAGCCGCGACTTCGCCTTCGCCCGCGCCTTCGAGCTGCCGATGCGCTGTGTCGTCCAGCCCTCCGACGGCCGCGGCACCGACCCGGCGGCGTGGGACGACGCCTTCGCCTCGTACGAGGCGAAGCTGGTCAACTCCGCCAACGACGAGTTCTCCCTGGACGGCCTGGGTGTCGTCGACGCCAAGGCGAGGATCACCGAGTGGCTGTCCGGGCACGGCATCGGTGAGGCCACCGTCAACTTCCGGCTGCGCGACTGGCTGTTCAGCCGGCAGCGCTACTGGGGCGAGCCCTTCCCGATCGTCTACGACGAGGCTGGCGTGGCGCACTCGCTGCCCGAGTCGATGCTGCCGCTGGAGCTGCCGGAGGTCGACGACTACTCGCCGCGCACCTTCGACCCGGACGACGCGGACACCCGCCCGGAGACCCCGCTGTCCCGCAACGCGGACTGGGTGAACGTCGACCTGGACCTGGGTGACGGCAACGGGACCCGGCGCTACCGCCGCGAGACCAACACCATGCCCAACTGGGCCGGCTCGTGCTGGTACGAGCTGCGCTACCTGGACCCGAACAACAGCGAGCGGCTGGTCGACCCCGCGATCGAGCAGTACTGGATGGGCCCGCGCGAGGGCCAGCCGCACGGCGGCGTCGACCTGTACGTCGGCGGCGCCGAGCACGCCGTGCTGCACCTGCTGTACGCGCGCTTCTGGTCCAAGGTGCTGTTCGACCTGGGGCACATCTCGTCCTCCGAGCCGTTCCACAAGCTGTACAACCAGGGCATGATCCAGGCGTTCGTGTACCGCGACAGCCGCGGTTTCCCGGTGCCGGCCGCCGAGGTCGAGGAGCGCGACGGGGCCTACTTCCACCAGGGCGAGCCCGTCAGCCGCGTACTGGGCAAGATGGGCAAGTCCCTGAAGAACGCCGTCACCCCGGACGAGATCTGCGCCGAGTACGGCGCGGACACCCTGCGCCTGTACGAGATGGCGATGGGCCCGCTGGACGTCTCGCGCCCCTGGGACACCCGCGCGGTGGTCGGCCAGTACCGGCTGCTGCAGCGGCTGTGGCGCAATGTCGTCGACGAGGAGACCGGTGCGGTCACCGTGTCCGACGCCGAGCCCGACGAGGCGACGCTGCGCGCGCTGCACAAGGCGATCGACGGCGTCGGCCAGGACATGGCGGGCCTGCGCTTCAACACCGCCATCGCCAAGGTCACCGAGCTGAACAACTTCCTGACCAAGGCGGGCGGCGCCGTGCCGCGCGCCATCGCCGAGCCGCTGGTGCTGCTGGTCGCCCCGCTGGCCCCGCACATCGCCGAGGAGCTGTGGCGCAGGCTGGGCCACGACGACTCGCTGGTCCACGCAGCGTTCCCGGTCGCGGACCCGGCGCTGGTCCAGGACGAGGCCGTGATCTGCGTCGTTCAGATCAAGGGCAAGGTCAAGGCCCGTCTGGAGGTGCCGCCGACGATCTCGGACGCGGACCTGGAGGAGCTGGCGCTGGCCGACGCGGGCGTGGTCGCGGCGCTGGGCGGGGCCGCGGTGCGCAAGGTGATCGTGCGGGCGCCGAAGCTGGTCAACATCGTCACCGGCTGACGCTACGGAGTGCGCAGAACCCCTGGTATCCGGCGGTGCGCCGGGTACCAGGGGTTTCCCTTACGGGCGGATTGGGGGTTCGTACGGAGCCACCGATCCGCCCGGTGCGTTTACCGTTGACGGTGGGCCCACCCGGCTGCCCGCGCCCGTTCGACCGGAGGAGCACCCGTGGATATCGCCGTCGTTGTGCTGCTGCTGCTCTTCGCGTCGTTCGTGGCGGTGGGCGTCGTCGCCACCGTACGGACCGTGCGGGCGGTGAAGCGCGGCGTGGAGCGCGGCAGCGCGCAGGCCCGCCGGGTCGTCGAGGACACCGCGCTCAAGGCCCGCCGCTACACGCTGATGGGGGCGGCGGGGGAGCTGGCGCAACTCCGGCTGGACCTGCGGACCTCCATCGACAGCACCTACCGGGCGCTGGAGGCCGGCTCGGCCGAGGACGCCTCGCTCTCCGAGGCGTCCGCCCTGCTCGCCCGGCTCAACGATCACGCGCGGGTGCTGGACACCGAGCTGAAGGTGCTGGAGCGCGAGCCGGACAAGGCGCGGATCGCCGACCGGCTGCCGTCCCTGGCCGAGCGCACCGAGCGGATCACCCACTCCGCCGACGCGCTGCGCTGGGCCGCCCAGGACCGGGCCCGACAGTTCGCCGACGACGATCTCACCGCGCTGGCGCAGCAGATCGACATCGAGGCCGGAGCGCTGCGCCACTGGGCGCCGAGCACGCTGCCGACCGGTGGCCCCACGGGCGGCCCCGCCGGCGATCCCAAGCACATCAGCCGATCTTGACCCGGGCCGCACAAGCACATCAGCCGATCTTGACCCGGGCCGCACTGTCGCCACGCCCGGGCCCCGGGTAACCTCCCGCACATGTCCCCGCATGTCGCTATCGTCACGGATTCCACGGCCTACCTGTCGCAGGAGGCACTGGCCCGGCACGGCATCACCGTCGTTCCGCTGACCGTGGTGATCGGCGACGAGGCGTTCGAAGAGGGCACGGAGATCTCCGCCCCGGCGGTTGCCAGAGCCCTGCAGCGCAGACGTCCGGTGACCACCTCGCGACCCGGCCCGGCGGAGTTCGCCGCGTGCTACCGGGCCGCGGCGGAGGCGGGGGCGGACCACATCGTCTCGCTGCATCTGTCCGCCGAGTTCTCCGGGACCCATGACGCGGCGCTGGTCGCCGCGCGCGACTCGCCCGTTCCGGTACGGGTCGTCGACACCGGAATGGTCGCGATGGCGCTCGGTTTCACGGTTCTGGCGGCGGCCGAGACCGCCGGTTCCGGGGGCACGGCCGACGAGGTCGTGGCCGCCGCCGAGAAGCGCGCGGCGGACACCTTGGCGTACTTCTACGTCGACACCCTGGACTATCTGCGGCGCGGTGGCCGGATCGGTGCCGCGCAGGCGCTGTTCGGGTCGGCGCTGGCGGTCAAGCCGATCCTGCAGCTGGTGGACGGCAGGATCGAGCTGCTGGAGAAGGTCCGTACGGCCTCCCGGGCGATCACGCGGCTGGAGGAGATCGTCGTCGAGCGGGCCGGCAGCCGGCGGGTGGCCGTCGCGGTCCACCACCTGGCCGCCGCCGACCGTGCGGCGGCGCTGGCCGAACGGCTGCGGGAGCGAGTGCCGGGGCTGGACGAGCTGGTGGTGAGCGAGGTGGGCGCGGTGATCGGCGCGCACGCGGGGCCGGGGCTGCTCGGAGCGGTGATTTCACCTCATTGAGTGAGCGAGTTGTCCACAACTCGTGGGTTATCCACAGGATTTGGCAGTGATCATCTTCGTTCGGTGATTCCGCTTAGTTTCGCGGCATGGGAACCACAGCGCTCACCACGATCAGCCGCCGCCGCAGTCACCTCCAGGGCAATCGGGGCGTTCAGCACCTCCAGGGGACGGTGGGGGAGCGCGCCGCCGCGCTCTTCGACCCACCGGACCCGCGCCCGGACCCTCGCCCGGATCCGCCACCGTCACCGCCCGCTGGTTCTAGTCCTTCTACTGCTCCTTCTACTGCTCCTTCTGCGGCTTCTTCGGCCGCGCCGTCGACCTTGGCGTCGGGGTCGGTGCCTGAGGGCGTGGCGCGGTTCCGGGCGACTCCTGCCGAGCGGTTACGAGCCTTCCGCGGCTGGCTGTATGTGCGCTGCGGCCTGGAGTTCAGGACCGCCGCTGCCCTGCTGGTCGTCCTGGCCGTCGCCGTCGGCTTCGCCGTGCAGCACTTCTGGACCGGGCGCCCGCGGACGGTCTCCGCTCCGGCGCGCGTCGACGGACCGTCGCCCGGAGCGTCCCTGTTCTCGATGCGGGGGCCGAGCGCCGCGCCCGGCTCCGGGCCGGCCGGGTCCGTACCGAACGTGCCACCCGCCGTGGGGGCGGCGAAGACGGTCCTGACGGTGGACGTCGCGGGCAAGGCCCGCCGTCCCGGGCTGCTCAGGCTGCCCGCCGGGTCGCGGGTGGCCGATGCTCTCGCGGCGGCCGGCGGGGCGCTCCCGGGGACGGACACCAGCGCGCTGAACCTCGCCCGGGTGCTCGCCGACGGTGAGCAGGTCGTCGTCGGCGGGCCGCCCGCACCCGCCGCCCCCGGACCGGGAGGCGGTGCGCCGGCCGGTCCTGTGAGCCTCAACTCCGCGACCAGCGCCCAGTTGGAGACCCTGCCGGGCGTCGGACCGGTTCTGGCACGGCACATCCTCGACTACCGAGCCCAGCACGGCGGCTTCGCCTCCGTCGACCAGCTGCGCAATGTGACCGGCATCGGTGACCGGCGCTTCTCCGACCTCAAGCCCCTGGTCCAGCCGTGACCCGTCCCAGGGCGGGCCCCGACGCGGCGGCGGGGCGCCGGGCGGATACGGGCGCCGTGGCGCGCTCGGCCGTGCACGCGTCGGCGGTATCACCGCTCGGCGCGTCCAACCCGCACCAGGAGGGCCCTGCGGACCTGCGGCTCGTGCCGCCGGCCCTCGCCGCCTGGCTTGCGTCGGCGCTCGCGCTGGGGATGCCGGGAGAGATGGCGGCCTGGTGTGCGGTGGTCACCGCCGTACTGGGGGTGGCGCTGCTGGTGGTCCGGCGGGGGCGGCCCGCCGGGCTGGCGGTGGCCACCGCCACGGCGCTGCTGTGCGCTTCCGCGGCGACGGCCGTCGCCGTGCTGCATGCGGCGGACGGTCATCGCGGGCCGCTGCCGGCACTGGCTGCCGAACATGCCCACGCTGTCGTCGAGTTGAGGATCACCGGCGATCCGCGGCCTGCCCTCCCGCACGTCCGGGGCGCGGCCCGCGCCCCGGACGCCGTGATCGTCGCGGCGGAGGCCGTCCGTGTCACCGCGCACGGGGTGACCACGAAGGTCCGCACGCCGGTCCTGGTCATCGCCGAAGCGGGCGCACCGCGCAAGCCGGCACCGGGACAGCGGCCGGGGCCACGAACGGGACCGGGCTCGCGCCCGGCCGGGTCGGGTCCCGCGGAGGGCCGGGTGTCCGCGTCGTCCGCCGATCCGTGGCTCGGACTGCTGCCGTCCACCCGGGTCACCGTGGCGGCACGGATCGCACCGTCGGTCCTGCCCGGCGAGCGGAGCGCCGCCGTGCTGTCGGTGCGCGGGCCGCCGCACATCAGTGGCCCGCCCACCGCGACGCAGCGTTTCGCGGGGCGGCTCAGGGCGGGGCTGCGCGCGGCGACGGACGGGCTGCCGCCCGATGCGCGGGCACTGCTCCCCGGGCTCGTCGTAGGGGACACCGCACGGCTCACTCCGGAACTGCGCGAGGCGTTCCGGACCACGGATCTGACCCATCTGACGGCGGTCTCCGGTTCGAATCTGACCATCGTCCTGCTGCTGCTCATCGGGCCGCCCGGCCTCGCCATCCGCGCGGAGCGCCGTGGGCTCGCCCCGCGGATCGGGATCCCGCTGCGCACGACCGCCGTCCTCGGCGGGCTGCTCACCGTCGGGTTCGTCATCGTCTGCCGTCCCGATCCGAGTGTGCTGCGGGCCGCCGCCTGCGGGCTGATCACGCTGCTGGCGATCGGCACCGGCCGCCGCCGCGCCCTGCTGCCGGCGCTGGCCGCGGCGGTGCTCCTCCTCGTCCTCTACGACCCCTGGCTCGCCCGCTCCCACGGTTTCCTGCTCTCCGTGCTGGCCACCGGCGCGCTGCTGACGATCTCCCCACGGTGGAGCGCGGCCCTGCGCCGCCGCGGGATGCCGCCAGGGCCGGCCGAGGCGCTGGGCGCGGCGGGCGCCGCGCAGGCGGTCTGCGCCCCGGTGATCGTGGTGCTCGCCGGGCAGGTGAGCCTGGTCGCGATCCCGTGCAATCTGCTCGCGGAACTGGCGGTGGGGCCGGCCACGGTGCTCGGGTTCGGGGCGCTGGCCGCCGCGCCGTTCGCGATGCCGGCCGCCGAGTGGCTGGCCTGGCTGGCCGGGTGGCCCACCGGCTGGATCGCGGCCGTCGCCCGGCGGGGCGCGGCACTGCCCGGTGCCGGGATCGGCTGGCCCGGCGGATGGGGCGGGGGCCTGCTGCTCGCCGTGCTCACCGTGGCGGTGGTGACGACGGGCCGCCGGCTGCTGGCCCGCCCATGGCTGTGCGCGGCGGTCGCGCTCCTGCTGCTGCTCGCCGTGCTGCGGCCCGTACCGCTCCCACGCGTCATCACGGGCTGGCCGCCGCCCGGCTGGCGGCTCGCCATGTGCGATGTGGGCCAGGGGGATGCCCTGGTGCTGTCCGGGACGGACGGTTCGGCCGTCGTCATCGACGCCGGGCCGGAGCCGGCCCTCGTCGACCGGTGTCTGCGGTCGCTCGGGGTGACCTCGATCGCGCTGCTGATCCTGACCCACTTCCACGCGGACCATGTGGACGGGCTCCCGGGGGTGCTGCGCGGTCGCAAGATCGGCGCGATCGAGACGACGACGCTGGACGAACCGCCCGAGCAGGCGGCCTTCGTCCGCAGACAGGCGGCCGCCGCGCGGGTCCCGGTGGTCCGTGCGGCGGCGGGGGAGCGGCGCCGGCTGGGAGGGCTGGAGTGGCAGCTGCTCTGGCCGCCCGTGACCCCGGGCGAGCTGCCGGACAACGGTCCGAACGACGCCAGCGTCGTCCTGCTGGTCCGTACGGCGGGGCTGACGTTCCTGCTGCTCGGCGACCTGGAGCCGCCGGCCCAGCGGCAGTTGCTGGCGGCCGTCCCCGAGCTGCCCCGGGTGGATGTCCTGAAGGTCGCGCACCATGGCTCGGCCTACCAGGACCCGGTGCTGCTGGCCCGGCTCCGGCCGCGTCTGGCGCTGATCTCCTGCGGCGCGGACAACCCGTACGGCCACCCGGCGCCGCGTACGGTCTCGGCGCTGCGCGCGCAGGGCGCGAGGGTGCTGCGGACGGACACCGACGGATCGGTCGCGGTCGTGGGGGACCGTGCGGACGATCTCCGGGCCACTGTGGTGGGGAGTTCTATGTAAAGACTTCGTTGTAAAGATTTCTTTCTAAAGGTATCTTTACATCATGACCGAGCGGCAGATACACCTCAGCGACCCGCGCGCCCTGCGGGCCTACGCCCACCCGACGCGGATGAAGCTCACCGGTCTGCTCCGCCGGGAGGGCCCGTTCACCGCGACGCGGGCCGCCGAACTGACGGGGGAGTCCGTCGCCAGCTGCTCCTACCATCTGCGGGTGCTTGCCAAGTTCGGACTCGTCGAGGAGGCCGAGGGCGGCCACGGCCGGCAGAAGCCGTGGCGGGCGACGGCGCGCTTCACGGACTGGCCCGGCTACTCGGACGACCCGGCGGTGGCGGACGCGGCGGACGCGCTCACCGTCGCCGTCGCCGAGGACTACTTCCAGAAGATGACCAAGGCGCTGGAGACCCGCCGTGAACTGTCGCGCGACTGGCAGGAAGCGGAGCAGTTCGGCGACACGTGGGTCTATCTGACCCCGGAGGAACTGACCGCGCTGGGCGCGAAGGTGGACGAACTGCTGGAGACGTTCGCCGACCGCGACACGGATCCCGCGCTCCGCCCCGACGGCGCGCAGCGCGTCTCCGTCCTGCGGATCGCCTTCCTGGACCGGGAAGCCGAGGCTCCCGCCGACAACCCGGCCCCCGGCAACGACCCCGCCGACAACCCCGACCCTGACACCGCCGAGGAGTAGTCATGAAGGTCGCCGAGCGCATGCCGGCTCTGCTGCGCGAACGCCCGTTCCGCCGGTACTGGACCGGCCAGACCGTCTCGCTCTTCGGCGACCAGGTGTCGTTCCTCGCGATACCGCTCGCGGCCGTCCTGGTGCTGCACGCGGACGCCGCCCAGATGGGCTGGCTCTCCGCCGCGGGTCTGCTGCCGGCCCTGCTGTTCTCGCTGCCCGCGGGCGCGTGGGCCGACCGGCGGAGCAGGAGGCGGCGCATCATGATCGCCGCCGACCTGGTCCGCGCGGCGCTGATGCTCTCGCTGCCCGCCGCCTATGCCCTCGACGTGCTGACCCTTACGCACCTGTATGTGATCGCCTTCGCCGTCGGCGCCTGCAGCGTCGCCTTCGACGTCTCCAACGCCACGCTCTTCGTCTCTCTCGTGCGGCCCGGCCAGTACGTGGACGGCAACGCGCTCGTCAACGGCAGCCGGGCCTTCTCCTTCGTCGCGGGGCCGAGTGTGGGCGGTCTGCTGGTGCAGATACTCGCCGCACCGCTCACGCTGCTCGTCGACGCCGTTTCCTACCTCGTCTCGGCCGGCTACCTGGCACGTATCTCCACGGTGGAACCACCGGTCGCCCCGGCGGAGAAGGGGCACTTCACCGCCGGGCTGCGGTTCATGGCGGGCTCCCGCATCCTGCGCCCGCTGCTGGCCGCCGCGGCGACCGTGAACTTCTTCAACTTCGTCTTCCACACCATCGTCGTGCTCTACGCGGTCGGTGAACTCGGCCTGAACGCGGGCGTGCTGGGGCTGGTGATCGGCGCCGGGGCGGTCGGCGGACTCATCGGCGCCGCCCTCAGCGGCCGGATCGTCCGGCGGATCGGGATCGGCCCGGCGGTCGTCCTCGGCTTCGCGGTCTTCCCCACCCCGCTGATCCTGGTGCCGCTGGCCGGCGGACCCACCCCGCTGGTCCTCGCCCTGCTCTTCCTCGCCGAATTCGTCTCCGGATTCGGGGTGATGGTGCTGGACATAGCCAGCGGCTCCCTGCAGAGCGCCGTCATCCCCGACCGGCTGCGGGCCCGGGTGACCGGGGCCTACCGCATGGTCAACCACGGCGTCCGCCCGCTCGGCGCCCTGGCGGGCGGCGTGCTCGGCACGGCACTCGGACTGCGGCCCACGCTGTGGATCGCCACCGTCGGCGGAGTGCTGTGCGTCCTGTGGCTGCTGCCCTCGCCGGTACCCCGGATACGCGAACTCCCGGACCAGGAGGAGATCCCGGCCCGGGAGGCCACAACGATGGAGCCGGCGTGACGCGGCGCCCGCAGCGCCGCCGCACAACCGCGGTGTTATCAGCCGACCGTGGCGTGCGCGGGCTCGTCCTCCAGGCCCAGCTGCTCCTCCGGCACCGTGATCACCCAGCGGGTGTCCTGGCGGGGCCGCAGATAGCCCAGCCAGTACAGGCAGGCGACGGCCACGATGCCGCCGGTGATCGCGAGGTCCTTGATCTCCTGCACGTACAGGACGTAGGCCATCACCAGGATCAGGACCGCCGGGACCACGGGCCACAGCGGCATCCGCCACGCGGGCCGCGACTTGTGGCTGCCGCGCCGTGAGGCGAGGGCGCCGACCGCGACCAGCAGATACATCCCGGCGACCGCGACCCCGGTGACGTTGGTGAGCGTGTCCAGCGGGGCGAAACAGAGCGCCGCACCCGGCACGCCGACCGCGAGGGTGGCCACCCACGGGGAACCGAAGCGGCTGTTCAGCGTGGAGAACGCCTTGTTGACCGGCCGCGGCCAGGCGCGGTCGCGGGCCGAGGCGTAGAGCACCCGGGAGTTCTGGATGACCATGACGATGCCCGCGTTGATGATCGCCAGCGCGATGCACAGGCTGACGAACGTCCCCACGGCGGAGTTGCTCCAGGCCTTCACCATCGCCGAGAGGTTGCCCTCGGTCAGGGTCTGCATGTCGGGCGCGCCGAGCGTGATCGCGATGGTGGGGACGATGACGACCACGGCGCCGATGCCCAGTGTCCACAGCACGGTCCGCGAGACGTTCCGGCGCGGGTTCTCCATCTCCTCCGACAGGTACACCGCCGTGCTGAAGCCCTGCAGCACGAAGAGCGCGACGGCCAGCCCCGCGACGATCGCGCCGCCGGTGAGGGCGGCGGTGGCCGGGCTGCCCGGCGCGCCGCCGGTCGCCTCGACGACCGGGTGGATGAGCGTGGACGCCGAACGGGAGGAGTGCGAGAAGCCGAGGACGGCGACCACTCCGGCCGCGATGACCTCCAGGACCAGGAAGATGCCGGTGATCCAGGCGTTCGCCCGCAGATCGAGCAGGCCCATGACGGTGGCGAGCAGCATGACGCCCGCGCCCGCCCACTGGGCGTTGATGTGCATGATCGGTTCGAGGTACTCGCCGGTGCCGAGCGCGATGATCGGCGGCACGATCATCACCACGATCAGCGACAGGATGAAGACGATCCAGCCCGCCAGCCGGCCGATCAGCGTCCCGACCATGGCGTACTCGCCGCCCGCGCTCGGGATGAGGGTGCCGAGCTCGGAGTAGCAGAAGGCCACCGCGATGCACAGGACGGCCGCGATCACGATGGTCAGCGCCGTCCCGGTGCCGAGATCCCCGAAGAGGCCCGGCACGATGACGAAGAGCGACGAGGCGGGCGTCAGGCAGGACAGCGTCAGCAGCGTGCCGCCGACCACGCCGATGGACCGGGTGAGGGCCTTCGGCGGGGTGACGGGCGGCGCGATGGGGGAGTGCGGAGGACGCAGCGTGTCAGTCATGCGGGGTCCGATCGGATGGTGCTGAGGGGGGCTTACCGCCTCCGGTCCAGGGAAAATCGAAGCGGAACGGCCGCTTCATCCCCGGCATCAAACCCCGGCCGCCAAGAACGCGTCAAGAGATTCAGAACAACGAAATCCGTCGTCAATATTGCCGTTCCATGGTGTATGCGAAGCAATGGATCACCCGAGCTGTCGACCTCGATAGATTCCCGTCAGAGAAGCCACTGGCCATCACGCATCAGGTCCCGGTCCTTCAACTCGGCCACGGTGCCCCACGCCTGGACGGTGTGCGGCTGGACCCGGAACCACAGATAGGACGGTCCGTCGCCGCGCGGATCCCAGTCGCCCTTCGCGGCGAAGGCGTCACCGATCTCGACGGGCAGCTCCGCGGCGGTCAGGGTGCCGGCCGTGGCATCGATCTGGACGACGTCACGGGTGTGCCCCAGGCAGACCCGCACCAGCCCGCTCTCCCGCAGATTGCGGCCGGTGGGATTCGTACCGCGGGTGGACAGCCACAGCGCCTCGCCGTCCCACAGGAAGAACAGCGGCACCAGGCACGGCGCCCCCTGGGCGTCGGCGGTGGCCACCCATACGTCCGCGTCGTGTTCGAGCCGGTGCAGCGCCTCGTCCTTGCGCTGCTTCAAGCTCCGGGGCCCGTCCGGAACGGGCGAAGGGGGCGAAGCGGGAGAGACGGCAGCGGAAGAAGGGGCGGAAGGCGTGAGCGGTGCGGAAGGTGTCGTCATGCCCCGTGACGCTACCGAGCACCGACGGACGCCACCACAGCCTGAGGCACTAGATCTCCGGACCTAGGCCGCCCTGGCGACCCGCTACTCGCGGGGCTGTTCCCGCCAGCCGTCGAACTCCTCCGCCAGGGCGTGCAGGGCGGCGCCTTCGAGGCGGCCCTCCTCGTCCTCCACCACGACCAGCCACTGGGCGTCCTCGGCGTCGTCCTCGCCGGCCAGGGCGTCACGGACGAGCTGCGGCTCGAAGGGGAGGCCGAACCGCTCCATGGCCGCCTCTGCGGCCTCCTCGGCGGCATCGCGGTCGGGCAGCACCAGGACATGTCGTACGTCGCTCACCGGACCATTCTCCGCCATGGCCGCCGCTGTCAGTACCCCGTGGGATGCTGGTCCGCGATGGCCAGGAAGAGTTCCCCAGACGATCTGCTCGCTCCGCTCACGCTCGCCGTGGGCCAGGAGGACCTGCTGCTCGACCGCGCCGTGCGGGAGGTGATCGTGGCGGCGCGCGCCGCCGACGCCGACACCGATGTGCGCGACCTCGCCCCCGGAGTGCTGCAGCCCGGCACCCTCGCCGAGCTGACCAGCCCCTCGCTCTTCGCCGAGCGCAAGGTCGTCATCGTGCGCGACGCGCACGACCTCGGTGCGGACACGATCAAGGACGTGAAGGCGTACCTGGACTCGCCCGCCGAGGAGATCACCCTGGTGCTGCTGCACGCCGGCGGGGCCAAGGGCAAAGCTCTGCTGGACGCGGCCCGCAAGGCGGGGGCCCGCGAGGTCGCCTGCCCGAAGATGACCAAGCCGGCCGACCGGCTGGCGTTCGTGCGGAGCGAGTTCCGCGCCCTGGGCCGCTCCGCGACCCCCGAGGCCACCCAGACGCTGGTCGACGCCATCGGCAGCGACCTGCGCGAGCTGGCCAGCGCCGCCGCCCAGCTCGTCGCCGACGTCGAGGGCACGATCGACGAGGCCGTCGTCGCCCGCTACTACACCGGCCGCGCCGAGGCCACCGGCTTCGAGGTCGCCGACTTCGCCGTCACCGGCCGGACCGCGGAGGCGCTGGAGCGGCTGCGCTGGGCCCTCTCGGTGGGCCAGCCGCTGCCCGGCATCACCTTCGCCCTCGCTTCGGGCGTGCGCGCCATCGGCAAGCTCGCCTCCGCCCCGCGCGGCGCCAACCCCGGCCAGCTCGCCCGTGACCTGGGCATGCCCCCGTGGAAGATCGACCGGGTGCGCCAGCAGATGCGCGGCTGGACCGGCGACGGGGTCTCCGCCGCGCTGCGCGCCGTCGCCGAGGCGGACGCCGCGGTCAAGGGCGGCAGCGCGGACCCCGCATACGCCCTGGAGAAGGCCGTCGTAGCCGTGGCCCGCGCCGCCCGCGACCGCTCGTAGAAGCCTGGCGGCTCCTGGAGTCGCGGGCGGCCCAGCAGGCCTCCGGCCGGGCCGCCCGGCTCAGTTCCTCAGCCCCGGCTCAGTTCCTCAGCCCCGGCTCAGTTCCTCAGCCCCGGCTCAGTTCTTCGGCCCTGTTCAGTTCTTCAGCTTGGCCAGCGTCGCCGTGGTGGAGCTCTTCACCCAGCCGGTGACCTCGCTCACCGACGGCGGGGTCTTGTCCTTGTCGAGCGAGGACAGATACATGCTCCAGGCCATCTGGTACGTCATCCAGCCGTCCCGCACGGCCAGCGTCACCGAGCGCGACCCGGACGAGCCGCTGATCGTGTCCTCGGTGATCAGATAGGCCGCGTCGCCGAAGCCGGTGACCTTCTCGGCCTTGTAGTCGCCCTTGCGCTGTGTGTAGCTCTCCCACCGCGCCACGAACTCGGCCGACGGATCGGTCCTCTTGTGCAGCTGCACCGTGGTGGACAGATAGGCGTCCGCGTAGGTCGACCCCGAAGCCTTGAGGTCCATGTCGCAGTACATGTCGTCCAGCGCGTCGTGCTTGAGCGTGTACGTCACCGGGGAGCTGTCGCTCTCCGGGTACTTGCCCTTGAAGGCCGAGATCTCGGCGGCCGAGCAGACATCGGACTGGACCTTGTACCCCTTGAGGTCGGCGGTCGCGGTGTCCTTGTCCTTCCCGCCGAGCAGAAGCACTCCGCCGCCCCAGAAGGCGGACGCGACCAGCGCGCCGACGGCCGCCCACAGCACGGCCTTCCCGGCGCCCGAGCCACCGCCCGGCGGCGGTGGCGGCAGCTGCGGTATCGGCGCACCCTGCGGTCCGTAGTACGACCCGGGCTGGCCCGGCTGCGGCGGTACCTGTTGCGGCACGGGCTGCGCGTACGGGTTCTGCTGGGCCGGAACCGGCGGCCCGAACCCCGGCGAGGGCTGCGCGGCGGACTGGGGACCCGGATACGGGTAGGCGCTCGGCTGATCAGGCGGCGTCGACATGCCGTGAGGATATGGCAACGCCGAAGGCCCCGCTGCCGTCCCGTGAGGATGGCTGCGGGGCCTTCGGATGATGCTGTGTGCGCCGCACCCGCGTGGCGAACGGCCGAGCGCGGCGCGATGTCTTTCGGTTGCCGGTCCGGGCGGTAGAGGGGCCGCTGGTTCCGTTTCCGGCGAGATGGGGCCAGGGGCCCCGGTCAAACGGTCAGGCCTTGATCGAAGCGACCTTGTGAGCCAGCGCGGACTTCTTGTTCGCGGCCTGGTTCTTGTGGATGACGCCCTTGCTGACGGCCTTGTCGAGCTTCTGCGCGGCCTCGCGGTTGGCGATGGTGGCCTTCTCGAGGTCACCGGTCGCCGCGGCCTCGCGGGCCTTGCGGATCGCGGTCTTGAGGGAGGACTTGACCGCCTTGTTGCGCAGGCGCGCCTTCTCGTTGGTCTTGTTCCGCTTGATCTGGGACTTGATGTTCGCCACGAAGGAGCCTTCTCAGGTTCGGGTACTTTTCATTGAGCGCCTCGGGTCACAGGGCACGAGGCACAGTGCTCCAGGCTACCAGCCGCCCGCACGACCTCCCAAACCGGTCCCAGGCCTCCAGTCATGGGACGATGGGGGTCAACGTATCGATCCGCCTACAGACGTCAGACGTCAAGCGTCGAGAAACAGGACCCTGCGTGCCCGCGACCCCGATCAATGTTCCGCAGCCGAGCCGTACCGACCCGGCGCTGATCCGTAACTTCTGCATCATCGCGCACATCGACCATGGCAAGTCGACGCTCGCCGACCGGATGCTCCAGCTGACCGGCGTGGTCGATCCGCGGCAGATGCGTGCCCAGTATCTCGACCGCATGGACATCGAGCGTGAGCGTGGCATCACGATCAAGTCCCAGGCGGTCCGGCTGCCCTGGGCGCCCACGGACGGCGACGCCACGGCCCCGACCCACATCCTGAACATGATCGACACCCCGGGCCACGTGGACTTCACGTACGAGGTCTCGCGGTCGCTCGCCGCCTGCGAGGGCACCGTCCTCCTGGTCGACGCGGCGCAGGGGATCGAGGCCCAGACCCTCGCCAACCTGTACCTGGCGCTGGAGAACGACCTCGCGATCATCCCGGTGCTCAACAAGATCGACCTGCCGGCCGCCCAGCCGGAGAAGTTCGCCGAGGAGCTGGCGCACATCATCGGCTGCGAGCCGTCCGATGTGCTCAAGGTCTCCGCGAAGACCGGCGTCGGCGTGGGCGACCTGCTCAACGAGGTCGTGAAGAAGGTGCCGGCCCCGGTCGGCGCCAACATCGCCGAGGCCCCGGCCCGCGCGATGATCTTCGACTCGGTCTACGACTCCTACCGTGGCGTGGTCACGTACGTGCGGGTCGTGGACGGTGAGCTCAAGAAGCGCGAGCGCATCCAGATGATGTCGACCGGCGCGACCCACGAGCTGCTGGAGATCGGCATCTCCGGTCCGGAGATGACGCCCTCCGACGGTCTCGGGGTCGGCGAGGTCGGCTACATCATCACCGGTGTGAAGGACGTCCGGCAGTCCAGGGTCGGTGACACGATCACGTCGCAGTCCAAGGGCGCCACCGTGGCCCTGGGCGGCTACAAGGACCCCAAGCCGATGGTGTTCTCCGGCCTGTACCCGCTCGACGGCTCGGACTACCCGGAGCTGCGGGAGGCGCTGGACAAGCTCCAGCTCAACGACGCCGCGCTGGTCTACGAGCCGGAGACGTCCGCCGCGCTCGGCTTCGGCTTCCGCGTCGGCTTCCTCGGCCTGCTGCACCTGGACGTGGTCCGTGAGCGGCTGGAGCGCGAGTTCGGCCTCGAACTGATCGCCACCGCGCCCAACGTGGTCTACCGCGTGGTGATGGAGGACCGCTCCGAGCACATCGTCACGAACCCGAGCGAGTTCCCCGAGGGCAAGATCACCTCGGTGTACGAGCCGATGGTGAAGTCGACGATCCTCGCGCCCAACGAGTTCGTCGGCGCGATCATGGAGCTGTGCCAGTCGCGTCGCGGCTCGTTGCTCGGGATGGACTACCTGTCGGCGGACCGCGTCGAGCTGCGCTACGACCTGCCGATGGCCGAGATCGTCTTCGACTTCTTCGACAACCTGAAGTCGAAGACCCGCGGCTACGCGTCGCTGGACTACGAGCCCAAGGGCGAGCAGACCGCCGACCTCGTCAAGGTCGACATCCTGCTGCACCACGACAAGGTGGACGCGTTCTCCGCCATCCTGCACAAGGACAAGGCGTACGCGTACGGCGTCCGGATGGTCGACAAGCTGCGCAAGCTCATCCCGCGGCAGAACTTCGAGATCCCGATCCAGGCCGCGGTCGGCAGCCGCGTCATCGCCCGTGAGACGGTGCGCGCGATCCGCAAGGACGTGCTCGCCAAGTGCTACGGCGGCGACATCTCCCGTAAGCGCAAGCTGCTGGAGAAGCAGAAGGAAGGCAAGAAGCGAATGAAGATGGTCGGCAGCGTGGAGGTCCCGCAGGAGGCCTTCATCGCGGTGCTGTCCACGGACTCCGACGGCGGCGGCAGCGAGAGCAAGGGCAAGAAGTAGTTCTTCGCGTCACACTCCGCGCCCAGGGCGCCCCACCGGAAACGGAGGGGCGCCCTCCGTGTATCCGGCCCGGTTCGCGGGCGCAACCCCCACCTGCGACGCGTCCGAAGCATGTACCTGGCACCTACTCGATTGGTTACGGTTGCAACGAGCGGCCCTGAGCCCCTTACGCGCCGGGCGATGGGCCTCTACTCTGATCGCGACGCAGAGGTTACTGGTGAGTTAACAGAGCAGGCGCGGGCCCGGAGGATGTCGTGACAGAGACACAGACGCTGATCGAGACCCGACCGCCATCCGTGGCGACACTCTTCCTCGAACGGGTGGAGTCGACTCCCGACGCGGAGGCATACCGCTACCCCGTGATCGACGCGGCCGGGGGCCCGGACAGCTGGCGTTCGCTGACCTGGGGCCAGGCCTCGGGACGGGTGTTCGCCATCGCGGCCGGTCTGATGGACCTCGGGATCAGTTCCGAGGAGCGGGTGGCCATCGCCTCCGCGACACGGGTCGAGTGGATCCTCGCCGACCTGGGAGTGCTGTGCGCGGGTGCGGCCACCACGACGATCTACCCCAGCACCAACGCCGACGAGACGGCCTTCATCCTCGCGGACTCCGGCAGCCGGGTGCTGATCGCGGAGGACGCCGTACAGGTCGGCAAGGCCCGTGAGCGGCGCGCCGAGCTTCCGGAGCTGGCCCATGTGGTCGTGATCGACGCCACCGGTGTCGAGGACGCCGACGGCTCCGGTGACGGCTGGGTGCTCTCGCTCGACGAGCTGGAGCGGCGCGGCGCGGCGTTCCTGGAGAAGCACCCCGAGGCGGTCAAGGACGCCGTCGGCGCGATCACCCGCGACCAGCTCGCGACGCTGATCTACACCTCCGGCACCACCGGCCGCCCCAAGGGCGTGCGGCTGCCGCACGACTGCTGGGCCTACATGGCCCGCGCGATCCAGTCGGTCGGCCTGCTCGACGAGAACGACGTCCAGTACCTGTGGCTGCCGCTCGCGCACGTCTTCGGCAAGGTGCTCACCGCCGGCCACATCACCATCGGCCACGTCACCGCCGTGGACGGCCGGGTCGACAAGATCATCACCAATCTGCCGCTGATCCAGCCGACCTACATGGCGGCAGTGCCCAGGATCTTCGAGAAGGTCTACAACGGTGTGGCGGCCAAGGCCCGCGCGGGCGGCGGCGCCAAGTACAAGATCTTCAAGTGGGCGTCGGAAGTGGCCCGCGAGTACGCCAAGGTCACCCAGAACAACCTGCGCCTCACCGGCAAGGCCAGCGCCCCCTTCGGGCTCTCCGCGAAGCACGCCGTGGCCGACAAGCTCGTCTACGCCAAGATCCGCGAGGCGTTCGGCGGCAAGCTGCGCGCCTGCGTCTCCGGCTCCGCCGCGCTGTCGCCCGAGATCGGCTACTTCTTCTCCGGCGTCGGCATCCACATCCTGGAGGGCTACGGGCTCACCGAGTCCAGCGCCGCCAGCTTCGTCAACCCCGGCGAGTCGTACCGCACCGGCACCGTCGGCAAGCCGCTGCCCGGCCTCGAGGTCCGGATCGCGGAGGACGGCGAGATCATGCTGCGCGGCCCCGGCATCATGCAGGGCTACCACGGGCTGCCGGAGAAGACCGCCGAGGTCCTGGAGCCCGACGGCTGGTTCCACACCGGTGACATCGGGGAGCTGTCCGCGGACGGCTTCCTGACGATCACCGACCGCAAGAAGGACATCATCAAGAACTCGAACGGCAAGTACATCGCGCCCGCCGCGGTGGAAGGCCAGTTCAAGGCGGTCTGCCCGTTCGTCAGCAACGTCCTGGTGATCGGCGCGGACCGCAACTTCTGCACCGCGCTGCTCGCCCTGGACGAGCCGACGATCCTCGGCTGGGCCACCGAGAACGGGCTCGAAGGCCGGAGCTACGCCGAGGTCGTCGCCTCCCCGCAGGCCCGCGAGCTGATCGAGGGCTATGTGGCGCGGGTCAACGAGGACCTGCAGCGCTGGCAGCAGATCAAGCAGTTCCGGCTGCTGCCCCGCGACCTCGACGTCGAGCACGGCGACCTGACCCCGAGCCTCAAGCTCAAGCGGCCGGTCGTCGAGCGCGAGTTCCAGTCGCTGATCGACGACATGTACGCGGGATCGCGCGAGGCGTAGCAGGAGCGATGGCGCTCGTCCCCGAGTGAGTGGGACGAGCGCCGCCGCCGGGGGCGGACAATGGGGTCATGCCTTCCGTACTGCCTGATGGTGAGCCGATGCCCGAGGACGGGGCGCTGCCCGCGAGCGCGCTCGCAGAGGCGGGCGCCCGGCCGCTGGGGTTCTATCTGCACGTCCCGTACTGCGCCACCCGCTGCGGCTACTGCGATTTCAACACCTACACCGCGAGCGAGCTGCGCGGCTCCGGCGGGGTGCTCGCCTCGCGCGAGAACTACGCGGACTACCTGATCGACGAGGTCCGGCTCGCCCGCAAGGTGCTCGGCGACGACCCGCGCCAGGTCGAGACCGTCTTCGTCGGCGGCGGCACCCCGACGCTGCTGCCGGCCGCCGACCTGGTCCGGATGCTGGCCGCGATCCGCGCCGAGTTCGGCTTCGCGCCGGGCGCGGAGATCTCCACGGAGGCCAACCCCGAGTCCGTCGACCCGGCCTATCTGGCGGAGCTGCGGGCGGGCGGCTTCAACCGGATCTCGTTCGGTATGCAGAGCGCCAAGCAGCACGTCCTGAAGATCCTGGACCGCAAACACACCCCGGGCCGGCCGGAGGCCTGCGTCGCGGAGGCGCGCGCCGCCGGCTTCGAGCACGTCAACCTGGACCTGATCTACGGCACACCGGGCGAGTCGGACGACGACTGGCGGGCCTCGCTGGACGCGGCGATCGGCGCCGGACCCGACCACGTCTCCGCCTACGCCCTGATCGTCGAGGAGGGCACCCAGCTGGCGCGGCGGATCCGCCGCGGCGAGGTGCCGATGACCGACGACGACGTGCACGCCGACCGGTACCTGATCGCCGACGAGCGGTTCGCCGCGGCCGGATTCGACTGGTACGAGGTGTCGAACTGGGCGACCACCGAAGCGGGCCGCTGCCGGCACAACGAGCTGTACTGGACCGGCGCCGACTGGTGGGGCGCGGGCCCCGGCGCGCACAGCCACGTCGGTGGCGTGCGGTGGTGGAACGTCAAGCATCCGGGCGCGTACGCGCAGGCGCTGGCCGAGGGGCGCAGCCCTGGCGCGGGACGGGAAGTGCTCGCGGACGAGGACCGGCGCGTCGAGCGGATCCTGCTGGAGTTGCGGCTTGCGGCGGGGTGCCCGCTGGGGTTGCTGGCACCGGCGGGGGCGGCGGCCGCGGCGAAGGCGGTAACGGACGGTCTCCTGGAGGCCGGTCCTTACGCCGACGGGCGGGCCGTTCTGACACTGCGGGGGCGGCTGCTCGCCGACGCGGTGGTGCGGGACCTGGTCGACTGAGTGGGTGGGGGTGGGCGTGGGAGCCCTGCGGGGCTGTTCCCCGACCCCGCCCCTTCCCGAAACCGGGGGCAAGCCCCCGGGCCCCCTTGTCCTCAAACGCCGGACGGGCTGGACGGGGCCGTGGCGCACGGGCTGGATGGGGTGCCGCGTGGGCAGGCCGGCTCAGGGGGCGGTGACGAAGTCGATCAGTTCTTCCACGCGGCCCAGTAGTGCCGGTTCCACGTCCTTGTACGTGTGGACCGACGCCAGGATCCGCTGCCAGGCCTCGCCCGTGGTCTCACGCCAGCCCAGTGCCTCGCAGACGCCGGTCTTCCAGTCCTGGCCGCGTGGTACCGAGGGCCAGGCGGGGATGCCGACGGAGGACGGCTTCACGGCCTCCCAGACATCGATGTAGGGGTGGCCGACGACGAGTACGTCGTCGATGCCGGAGACCTGGCTCGCGAGCCGGGACTCCTTGGAGCCGGGCACCAGGTGGTCGACGAGGACGCCGAGGCGTGCGTCCGGGCCGGGGGAGAACGCGGCGACGATCGCCGGCAGGTCGTCGATGCCCTCCAGGTACTCGACGACGATGCCCTCGACGCGCAGGTCGTGGCCCCAGACCCGCTCGACCAGCTCCGCGTCGTGCCGGCCCTCCACGTAGATCCGCCCGGCCCGTGCCACCCGCGCGCGGGCGCCCTGCACCGCGATCGAGCCCGACGCGGACAGCAGCGGGCCGCGCTGCGCCCCGGGGCCGCTGGTGCGGGGGCGGACGAGGGTGACGGGTTTGCCGTCGAGCAGGAAGCCGCGCGGCTCCATCGGGAAGACCCGGTGCTTGCCGAAGCGGTCCTCCAGCGTCACGGTCAGGCCCTCCGCCGTCTTCTCGCAGCGGATCACCGCCCCGCAGAATCCCGTCGAGACCTCCTCCACCACCAGATCCGGCTCCGCCGCCACCTCGGGCGCGGGCACGCTCTTCTTCCAGGGAGGGGTGAGGTCGGGACCGTACTCTCTGCTGCGCATGGGGGCCATTCTGCTCAGGTGCTGGCGCGGACGTGGGCTTGCTGGGGGTACGGGGGTTATCACCCGGGAGATCGCAGCCAGGGAGGGGTGAGGTCGGGACCGTACTCTCTGCCGCGCATGGGCGGATCGTATCGAGGACAGCGTCCTGGGCGGGGACTACGACGCGGTGAACCGGGCCGTCAGGGCGTCGCGTTGGGCGCGGACGAAGCGGGCGTCCACGGCGGCGCCGTGGCCGGGGACGTACACGGCGGTCCCGCCGCCCACCGCCAGCAGCCGGTCGAGGGTGGCGGGCCAGGCGGCCGGGACGGCGTCGGGGCCCGCCTGTGGTTCGCCGGACTCCTCGACGAGGTCGCCGCAGAACACGACGGCGGGCGTTCCGGGCACGTACACGGCCAGGTCGTGGGTGGTGTGGCCGGTGCCGGGGTGGAAGAGCCGGGCGGTGCGGCCGCCGCCGAGGTCGAGATCGTAGCCGTCGTCGACGAGCCGGTCGGGGCGCACCAGGACGTCCGCCGCCTCGGCCGCCGCCGAGGGGTCGACGCCGTGCGTGACCGCGTCCTCGCGGAGCGCGTCGCGCCCGCGTTCCAGCCGGCCGTCGAGTGCCCGGTGCCCGTACACCCGCACTCCGGAGAAGGCGGCGGTGCCGAAGACATGGTCGAAGTGGCCGTGGGTAAGAGCGATGTGCGTCACAGGGCGGCCGGTCAGTTCCCGCACCTGCAGCCGTAGTCGAGCGCCTTCGGCGAGGGTGGAGCCGGTGTCGATGAGCAGCACGCCCTCGTCACCGACGACCAGGCCGATCGTGACGTCGAGGAAGGGAAGACGGCGGCGGGCGACGCCGGGAGCCAGGTGCTCCCAGCCGTCGGCGCCGGACTCTGCGGTATCCACCCTGTGACGCTATCGCCGGGGGACCCTCCCCGCGCGCTACCGTTGCGACCCTTGCCGGGGCCTTGCTACTCCGCCGTACACTGACTGCGGGGGATGCTGGCACTCGTATCGGATGAGTGCCAGGCCACGGCAGTGCTGGTGCGGGATCTACGGCTGGAGGTGTGCGCGATGCTCAGCGAACGCAGACTCGAAGTACTGCGCGCCATCGTCCAGGACTATGTGGGCACGGAGGAGCCGGTCGGCTCCAAGGCGCTCACCGAGCGCCATGGCCTGGGCGTCTCGCCGGCCACGGTGCGCAATGACATGGCGGCGCTGGAGGACGAGGGCTACATCCACCAGCCCCACACCAGCGCGGGCCGGATCCCGACGGACAAGGGCTACCGGTTGTTCGTCGACAAGCTGGCCGGGGTGAAGCCGCTCACGTCCGCCGAGCGGCGCGCGATCCAGAACTTCCTGGACGGCGCGGTGGACCTCGACGACGTGGTGGGCCGCACCGTACGGCTGCTCGCGCAGCTCACCCGGCAGGTCGCCGTCGTCCAGTACCCGTCGCTCACCCGCTCCTCGGTGCGGCACGTCGAGCTCCTGGCGCTGGCCCCGGCCCGGATCATGCTGGTCCTCATCACCGACACCGGACGCGTCGAGCAGCGGCTCATCGACTGCCCGGCGCCGATGAGCGACACGCTGCTCGCCGATGTGCGGGCCCGGCTGAACGCCCGGGTGGTGGGCCGCCGGTTCGCGGACGTCCCGCCGCTGGTGGCGGATCTGCCGGACGGCTTCGAGTACGACGACCGGCCGTCGGTGTCGATCCTGCTGGCGACGCTGCTGGAGACGCTCGTCGAGGAGACCGAGGAGCGCATCATGCTCGGCGGCGCGGCGAACCTGACGCGCTTCAACCACGACTTCCCGCTGACGATCCGGCCGGTGATGGAAGCCCTTGAGGAGCAGATGGTGCTCCTCAAGCTCCTCGGTGAGGCCAACGACTCGGGCATGACCGTGCGGATCGGGCATGAGAATTTTCACGAGGGCTTGAATTCCACATCCGTTGTGGCGGTCGGCTACGGTTCGGGCGACGAGGCAGTCGCCAAACTCGGTGTGGTCGGACCGACCCGCATGGACTACCCCGGAACGATGGGAGCGGTACGCGCAGTGGCACGTTACGTCGGACAGATCCTGGCGGAGTCGTAGGTGGCCACGGACTATTACGCGGTCCTTGGCGTGCGCCGTGACGCCGGACAGGACGAGATCAAGAAGGCCTTCCGCCGCCTCGCGCGCGAGCTGCATCCGGATGTGAATCCGGATCCGAAGACCCAGGAGCGCTTCAAGGAGATCAACGCCGCGTACGAGGTGCTCTCGGACCCGGCGAAGAAGCAGGTCTACGACCTGGGCGGCGACCCTCTGTCGTCCTCCGGCGGCGGTGGCGCGGGCGGCTTCGGAGCCGGTTTCGGCAACTTCAGCGACATCATGGACGCCTTCTTCGGGCAGTCCCAGCAGCGCGGTCCGCGGTCGCGGACCCGGCGCGGCCAGGACGCCATGATCCGGCTGGAGATCGAGCTGGACGAGGCGGCCTTCGGCACCACCAAGGACCTCCAGGTCGACACGGCGGTGACGTGCGGCACCTGCTCCGGCGAGGGCGCTGCGCCCGGCACGGCGGCGCAGACCTGCGACATGTGCCGCGGCCGCGGTGAGGTCTCGCAGGTCACCCGGTCCTTCCTGGGCCAGGTCATGACCTCGCGGCCGTGCCCGCAGTGCCAGGGCTTCGGCACCGTGGTGCCGACCCCGTGCCCGGAGTGCGCGGGCGACGGCCGGGTCAGGTCCCGCCGTACGCTCACCGTCAAGATCCCGGCGGGCGTCGACAACGGCACCCGCATCCAGCTGGCGGGCGAGGGCGAGGTCGGCCCCGGCGGCGGCCCCGCCGGCGACCTGTACGTGGAGATCCGGGAGCTTCCGCACCCGACCTTCCAGCGGCGCGGCGACGATCTGCACTGCACGGTCACCATCCCGATGACGGCGGCGTCCCTGGGCACGAAGTGCCCGCTGGAGACGCTCGACGGCATGGAGGAGATCGACGTCCGGCCCGGTACCCAGTCCGGCCAGTCGATCCCGCTGCACCAGCGCGGGGTGACCCATCTGCGGGGTGGCGGCCGGGGTGACCTGATCGTGCACGTCGAGGTCATCACGCCCAACAAGCTCGACGCCGCGCAGGAGGACCTGCTGCGGCAACTGGCCAAGTTGCGTGGCGAGGAGCGGCCGACCGGTCACTTCCAGCCCGGCCAGCAGGGGCTGTTCTCCCGGTTGAAGGACGCTTTCAACGGCCGCTGAGACCGCCGCCGGCGTCCAGCGGGGCGCCGGCTCCTCCAGCGGGGCGCCGGCTCCGACCGTCCCCCAGCCTCCGGCCGGGGGTGCCCCCATGGGGCGGGCCTGACCTGTTCGGGCCCGCCCGGCGTGAAACGATGGGCGTATGTCCGCGTTGACCGATCTCTCGTCGTTCTCGGCGTTCCCGATCATCCAGGCGCCGATGGCCGGCGGCGGGTCCACCCCGCGGCTCGCCGCGGCCGTGAGTGACGCCGGCGGCCTGGGATTCCTCGCCGCCGGGTACAAGACGCCGGAAGCGATGTACGAGGAGATCCGGCAGCTGCGCGACCTGACGTCGAACCCCTTCGGCGTGAATCTCTTCACGCCGCAGCCCGACACCGCCGACCGGTCCGCCGTCGAGGTCTACGCCGAGCAGCTCGCGGGCGAGGCCGCCTGGTACTCCACGCCGCTCGGCGACCCCGAATCGGGACAGGACGACGCCTACGACGCCAAGGTCTCGATACTGCTGGACAATCCGGTCCCCGTCGTCAGTTTCACCTTCGGCTGTCCCGACCGGCCGGTCTTCGACGCGTTCGCGAAGGCCGGGACGTACACCGTGGTCACCGTCACCACACCCGGTGAGGCGCTCGCCGCCCAGTGGGCGGGCGCCGACGCGGTGTGCGTCCAGGGGACGGAGGCGGGCGGCCACCAGGGCACCCACCGGGACGATCCGGAGCTGGACCACGCGGGGTTCGGGCTGCTGTCGCTCGTCCCACAGGTCCGCGACGCCGTACAGCTCCCCGTCATCGCGACGGGCGGGCTGATGCGCGGCAACCAGATCGCGGCCGTTCTGGCGGTGGGCGCGGACGCCGCGCAGCTGGGCACCGCCTTCCTCGTCTGTCCCGAGTCCGGGGCCAACGCGCTGCACAAGCGCGCCGTCACCGACCCGGTCTACGCGCGCACCGAGTTCACCCGGGCGTTCTCCGGGCGGCCGGCGCGCGGGCTGGTCAACCGCTTCATGCGGGAGCACGGGCCGTACGCGCCCGCGGGCTATCCGCAGATCCACCATCTGACCGCGGGCATCCGCAAGGCCGCAGCGGCGGCCGGAGATCCACAGGCGATGGCGCTGTGGGCGGGGCAGGGACACCGGCTGGCCCGTGACCTGCCGGCGGGCGAACTCGTCGCCGTGCTCATGGAAGAACTCAACGCAGCACGGAAGGCTTTCGGATGACCGCGCCGGTATTCATCGTCGAACCCGGGCAGTTGCGGGACGGGTCGCAGGGCGGCCGGATCGTGCTGTCCGGTGCCGAGGGGCGGCACGCGGTGTCCGTGCGGCGGCTCGCGGTCGGCGAGGAGATCGTCCTGACGGACGGCGAGGGCCTCGGAGCGTACGGCGTGGTCGCCTCCGTCGAGGGCAAGGACCGGCTGGAGGTCGCCGTCTCCGAGCTGCGCACCGAACCGGCGCCGGCGCCGCGGATCACCGTCGTCCAGGCGCTGCCGAAGGGCGACCGCGGTGAGCTGGCCGTCGAGACGATGACGGAGACCGGTGTCGACGCGATCGTGCCGTGGGCGGCGTCCCGGTGCATCACGCAGTGGCGCGGCGACCGGGGTGCCAAGGCGCTCGCGAAGTGGCGTTCCACGGCACGCGAGGCCGCGAAGCAGTCGCGTCGGCTGCGGTTCCCCGAGGTCACCGAGTTGATGACGACCCGGCAGCTGGCGGGTCTGCTCGGCGGGGCGGCCTTCGCCGCCGTTCTGCACGAGGAGGGCTCCGCGCCGCTGGCCGACGCCGCACTGCCGCCCGAGGGCGACATCGTGCTCGTCGTCGGCCCGGAGGGCGGGGTCTCGCCCGACGAGCTCGCCGCCTTCGCCGCCGCCGGGGCCAAGCCGTACCGGCTGGGCGCGACCGTGCTGCGGACCTCCACCGCCGGGGTCGCCGCGACCGCGCTGCTCCTCGGGCGTACCGGCCGCTGGTCCTGACCGGTCCGGTCGACGGGATCGAAGGACGCTCGAAGAACGCCGAAGACTGCCGGATGTGTGGCGAAATCCCGGTCCCGTAAGGGGCGTTCTACGTCGTGTGGGCGATGTGCGCCGGGCAGGACGGCGGGACCCTGCCGGTATGAAGCGTTTACAGCAGTGGGGAGTGGCCGGAGGCCTCGCACTGGCCGCGTTCGGCGGAGTGGTGGCGTGCGATCCGGCGAGTGGGATGACCGCCTCGGCGGTGTCGATCACCACGGACCAGCTGGGCACCCGAGCCCTGAAGGACCACGGGATCAATGTGCAGTGGATGTCGTGCCACGCCTCCGTGGACGGCGCCACGACCGCCTCCGGCACGGCGAGCCCCCGGGCGTCCGGCGCACCGGTCAAGGGCGTCGCGTCCGTGGACTGCCAGGGCGAGACCACCGACAAGCAGAAGATCACCGTCACCGGCCGGGTGACCGAGCAACTCGACGGCCGCTGTGTGCGCGGCAGGCTTACCGCGCAGGTCGGCAAGCGTACGGTCTTCGACGTGAACGGACTGGGCGACTGCTCGGCGACGTCCGGCCCGTCCGGCAAAACCTCCGCCGCATCCGCCAGAAGCTGAAGACAAAGCGCTCGTTCGCGTCCTCGATCATGGTTAATGTGGCGGAGTGACACAGCCTTCGTACCTCCGGTATCCGCATGTAAACGGTGAGTTGGTCGCTTTTGTCGCCGAGGACGACGTCTGGGTGGCGCCGCTCGACGGCGGGCGTGCCTGGCGCGTCAGCGCCGACAACATGCCGGTCGACCATCCGCGCATCTCGCCGGACGGAACGACGGTCGCCTGGACCTCCACCCGCGACGGAGCGCCCGAGGTGCATGTGGCACCCGTCGACGGCGGCCCGTCACGGCGGCTGACGCACTGGGGCAGCGCGAAGACCTCGGTGCGCGGCTGGACGCCGGACGGCGAGGTCGTCGCGATCAGCACGCAGGGCCAGCCATCGCTGCGCCGCACCTGGGCTCGGGCGCTGCCGCTGGACGGCGGCCCCGCGCGCACGCTGCCGTACGGACCGGTCGGCGATCTGGCCTACGGGCCCGGGGGCGCGGTGCTGCTGCAGTCGGCGACGATGGGCCGCGAGGCCGCGGCCTGGAAGCGCTACCGGGGCGGCACGGCGGGCAAGCTGTGGATCGACCTGACGGGCGGCGGCGACTTCGAGCGGCTGCACGCGGACCTCGACGGCAACCTCGAATCCCCGCTCTGGGTCGGCGAGCGAAGCGAGATGCGGGTACCCCCGGCCGAAGGTCGGGGGCGCGTTGCGTTCCTCTCCGACCACGAAGGCACCGGCGCGCTCTACTCCAGCCTCCCGGACGGCTCGGACCTGCGCCGGCACACCCCCCTCGACGGCTTCTACGCCCGGCAGGCCGCGACCGACGGCACCCGCGTCGTCTACAGCTCCGCCGGTGAACTCCACCTGCTCGACGACCTGGAGTCGGCCACGCCGCGCCCGCTCGCGGTCCGCCTCGGCGGCCAGCGCACCGACCTGCAGCCGCACCCGGTCCGCGCTTCGCACCACCTCGGGGACGCCCGCCCCGACCACACCGGACGCGGCAGCGCCGTCGAGGTCCGCGGCACCACCCACTGGGTCACCCACCGGGGCGGCCCGGCGCGCGCGCTCGCCGCGGAGCCTGGGGTTCGGACGCGGCTGCCGCGCACCTTCGGCGGCGAGGGCGACCAGCAGGTCGTCTGGGTCACCGACGCCGAGGGCGAGGACGCCCTCGAACTCTCCCCTGCGGCCGGTCTGGCGCCCGGCGTCGCGCCCCGCCGGCTGGCGGCCGGCCGCCTCGGCCGCGTCCTGGAGCTCGAGGTGTCGCCGGACGGGCACCGGATCGCCGTCGCCTCGCACGACGGCCGGGTGCTGCTCGTCGAGACGCAGACCGGCGAGGTGCGCGAGGTCGCGGCCAGCGACGCGGGCGATGTGACCGGTCTGGCGTTCTCTCCGGACTCGGCCTGGCTCGCCTGGTCGCACCCGGGCCCCGACCCGCTGCGCCAGCTCAGGATCGCCGCGACGTCGGACCTGTCCGTCGCCGACGCGACCCCGCTGCGCTTCAACGACTACGCGCCCGCGTTCACCCCGGACGGAAAGCACCTCGCGTTCCTGTCCGAGCGGGCCTTCGACCCGGTCTACGACGCCCATGTCTTCGACCTGTCCTTCCCCAACGCCTGCCGCCCGCACCTGATCACGCTGGCCGCCACCACCCCGTCGCCCTTCGGCCCGCAGCGGCACGGCCGCCCGGTCGAGGAGCCGGACGACGAGGCCAAGGACGACAAGTCCGAGGGCGACGGCGACAGCGCGGGCAAGGACGGCCGGGGGACCGACGGCGAGGACCGCCCCCGGGTCCCGGCCACCCGCGTCGACTTCGAGGGCATCGCCGACCGCATCGTCGCGTTCCCCGTCGAAGCCGGCCGCTACACCTCGCTGACCGCCGCCAAGAACGGCCTGCTGTGGCTGCGCCACCCGCTGGTCGGCACCCTCGGCACCGCCCTGGCCACGCCCGAGGCGCAGCCGCCCGGCAGCGTCCTGGAGCGCTACGACCTCAAGCAGCTCCGCGTCGAGGAACTCGCCGACGACGCCGAGGACTTCGCGGTCACCGGTGACGGCACCAAGGTGCTGCTGGCCGCGAACGGCCGGCTGCGCGTCGTACCCGCCGACAGCAAGTCGTCGGACGACGACGACTCGGACGCGAACATCACCGTCGACCTGTCGCGGATCCGGGTGACCGTACGGCCGCAGGACGAGTGGCGGCAGATGTACGCCGAGGCGCACCGGCTGATGCGCGACAACTTCTGGCGTGCCGACATGAGCGGCGTCGACTGGAACGCGGTCGGCGAGCGCTACAAGCCCGTCCTGGAGCGTGCCGCCACCCATGACGACCTCATGGACCTGATGTGGGAGGTGCAGGGGGAACTCGGCACCTCGCACGCCTACGTCACCCCGCCCGGCGGCCACCGGGACGCACTGACCCGGCAGGGCCTGCTCGGCGCGGACATCGCCCGCGCGGAGGACGGCCGCTGGCAGTTCGTCCGGGTGCTGCCCGGCGAGTCCTCGGACCCGCAGGCCCGCTCCCCGCTCGCCGCACCCGGGGTCGCGGTGCGTGCCGGCGACAGCCTGCTGGCGGTCGACGGACACGCCGTCGACCCGGTCGCCGGCCCCGGCCCGCTGCTGACCGGCACGGCGGGCAAGCCCGTCGAGCTGACCGTCGCCCCGGCGGACGGCGGCCCGGTCCGGTACGTCGTGGTCGTACCGCTCGCCGACGAGGAGCCGCTGCGGTACCACGACTGGGTCGCGGGCCGCCGGGCCCACGTCCACGAGCGCTCCGGGGGCCGGCTCGGCTATCTGCACGTCCCGGACATGGTCGGCTTCGGCTGGGCGCAGCTGCACCGCGATCTGCGGGTCGAGGTCGCCCGCGAGGGCCTGGTCGTGGACGTCCGCGAGAACCGCGGCGGGCACACGTCGCAGCTCGTCATCGAGAAGCTCGCGCGCCGCATCGTCGGCTGGGACCTTCCGCGCGGCCTGCGCCCGCAGAGCTACCCGCTGGACGCGCCGCGCGGGCCGGTCGTCGCCGTCGCCAACGAGTTCTCCGGCTCGGACGGGGACATCGTCAACGCCGCCGTCAAGGCCCTGAACATCGGCCCGGTCGTCGGCACCCGCACCTGGGGCGGCGTGGTCGGCATCGACAGCCGGTACGACCTGGTGGACGGCACGGCCGTCACCCAGCCCAAGTACGCCTTCTGGTTCGAGGGCTACGGCTGGGACGTCGAGAACCACGGCGTCGACCCGGACGTCGAGGTGCTGCAGCGCCCGCAGGACTGGGCCGCGGGCACCGACCCGCAGCTCGACACCGCCGTCGACCTGGCCCTGGCGTCCCTCGCGGAGCACCCGGCCAAGACACCGCCGCCCATGCCGTAGGGCCCGTCCTGACCGTGCCGGGCGGGGCCCGGCCGATACGATGCGCCTTTCGACGACCAACGCTGCAACGAGCGAAGAGGGAGAAGCACCCGTGGCGGGAGAACCCCAGGCGGACTGCCTGTTCTGCAAGATCGCGGCCGGGGACATCCCGGCGACGATCGTCCGCGAGACCGACACGACGGTGGCGTTCCGCGACATCAATCCGCAGGCCCCCACGCATGTGCTGGTGATCCCCAAGGTGCACTACGCGGACGCCGCCGCGCTCGCGGCCGGCGACCCGCAGGCCGCCGTCGACGTGCTGCGCGAGGCGGGCGAGGTGGCGGCGGCGGAGAAGACCGTCGACCGCGGCTACCGGATCGTCTTCAACACCGGTGCGGGCGCCGGCCAGACCGTGTTCCACGCGCACGCGCACGTCCTCGGTGGGCGCGGCCTTGAGTGGCCCCCCGGATAACCGCCTTGTCCATCCGTGAATTCGTGGTGCTCGGCACCGCCAGCCAGGTCCCCACCCGGCTCCGCAACCACAACGGCTATCTGCTGCGCTGGGACAGCGAGGGCATCCTCTTCGACCCGGGAGAGGGCACCCAGCGCCAGATGCTGCTGGCCGGCGTCGCCGCGCACGACCTGACCCGGATCTGCGTCACGCACTTCCACGGTGACCACTCGCTCGGCCTGGCCGGGGTGATCCAGCGGATCAACCTGGACCGCGTCCCGCACCCGATCGCGGCCCACTACCCCGCGAGCGGGCAGCACTTCTTCGAGCGGCTGCGCTACTCGACGGCCTACCGCGAGACGGCCGTCATCACCGAGGAGCCGGTCGCCGCGGACGGCGTGCTGGCCACCACGGAGGCCTTCACCCTGTCCGCGGCCAAGCTCTCGCACCCCGTGGAGAGTTACGGCTACCGCCTCGTCGAACCCGACGGCCGCCGTCTGATCCCCGCGCGCCTCGCCGCACACGGCATCACCGGCCCGGACGTGGGCCGGCTGCAGCGCGACGGGGTGCTCGACGGGGTGACCCTCGACGAGGTGAGCGAGGTCCGTACCGGACAGCGTTTCGCGTTCATCATGGACACCCGCCTCTGCGACGGCGTCCACGCCCTCGCCGAGGGCTGCGATCTCCTCGTCATCGAGTCCACGTTCCTCAACGAGGACGAACACCTCGCCCGTGACCACGGCCACCTCACCGCGGGCCAGGCCGCCCAGGTGGCCGCAGAAGCCGGCGTCCGCCACCTCGTCCTCACCCACTTCTCCCAGCGCTACACCGACCCCGCCCTCTTCGGCCGCCAGGCCCGCGAGGCCGGTTTCGAGGGTGAACTGACCGTGGCGGAGGACCTGATGCGCGTCCCGGTGCCGAAGCGCCGCTGAATGCCGCTCCCTTGATGCTTCATTGCTGCCGCTTTGGCGCTGCGTTGATACCCTGCTTCGATCTTGCCCAAGACTTGTACAAGTCTTTTCCAGCTCGAGGTCAGCGGAGGACAGCCATGGGGGAACCGGATCTTGCTGCGGACACGCTACGGATACGGCAGTGCTCGGCCGCGCTCAAGCGCGTCCACGACGAGTTCGACAAGCACGCGAACCCGGCGGACGGCTACGGCCGGGCGGAGATCGGCTCCGACCTCCTCACGGATGTCTTCCATGACTTCGGCAGCAACTGGAAGGTCCACCGGACGAAGCTGACGGAGGAACTGGAGAAGCTCGCCAAGATCACCGAACAGGCGGCGGACACATACGACCAGGTGGACTCCGAACTCGCCAAGGCGCTGCGCGGGGAGGACAAGAAATGACCCGCCCCTCGTACGGCTGGGAAGTCCTCGGCGAGCACGGTGACCCGGTCCCGGGGGACCCGGACACGGTGGCCCGGCTGGGCCGGGAGCTGCGGAAGACGGCGGAGTCGATCGAGCGCGAGGCCCGCGAGATCAAGGCGCTCGCCTCCGTCGAGGCCTGGAAGGGCAAGGTCGCGGACGAGTTCCGCGACCAGGCGTCGAAGGCGTCGGACAAGCTCCGCAAGGCGTTCCACCGCTACGACGAGGCGGCCAAGGCCCTCGGGGAGGACGCCGGCGACGGCGTGACCGGCGGCCCGTACGCGCGCGAGCTGCACCGTGCGCAGAAGATCGCCGACAAGGCCCTGCGCGACGCCCAGGACGCCGACACCGAGCACTCCGGTGCGCAGCGGGCGATCTCCCAACAGCCCGCTGACACCCCCAAGGACGACCCGACGGCCGTCAAGCTCAAGGCCAAGCAGGACGCCGCCGCAGGCGCGATCGGCGAGGCCAAGAAGGACCTGCAGCGGGCGAAGGACATCCGCGACCACGCCGCGAAGGCGGCAGCCGACGCGATCCGCCACGCCATCGACCACGACGGCCTGAAGGACAGCCGCTGGGACAAGTTCAAGGGCTGGGTCCACGAGCACGCCGACATCATCGGGAAGATCGCCGACATCGCGGGCTGGGTCGCCACGATCTGCGGCACGCTCTCGCTCCTCGTCGGCTGGATCCCCATCATCGGCCAGGCCCTCGCGGGCATCCTCGGCACGATCGCCCTGGTCGCCACGCTCGTCTCGCTCGTCGCGCACGTCCTGCTGGCGCTGTCCGGCGACGGCAACTGGTTCGATGTCGCCCTCGACGTCGTGGGCCTCGCCACCTTCGGCATCGGCCGCGGCGCGATCGCGGGCGCGCGCGGCGCGTCGGCGGGGACGCGGGCGCTGGCGCGCTCGGCCCGCTACAAATCGATCATGGAGAGCGCGGTCGCGAACGGTCTGAAGAAGGGCACCAAGGCGTACCAGAAACAGGTGGCCAAGGCCTGGAAGATCGCCAACCGCGAGTCCGGCGGAGCCGCCCGCGGCAAGGATGCCGCGAACGCCATGAAGAACGCGCCGAAGGGCTGGTTCCCCGGCTGGGGCCGCGTCGGTGACGCGGTCAACCCCGTCAAGATCGCCAAGGAGAGCTGGCAGAGCGTCAAGGACCTCAAGGCCTTCCGCGACGTTCCCCAGCTGTTCCACGGCAACACCTGGACCGGCGTACGTGCCGCAGTGGGCGACACGGGACTCGCCACGGACGCGGCCAACCTGGCCCGCGCCAACGTCGGCAACATCGCCAACGGCGCGGTCCACGCGGGGGCGGACGTCTTCAAGACCCAGACCAGGATATGGATCGGTGCGACCGGCATCGCCTCGGGCATCGACGCGGCGGACAAGGCCGGCGCCGGTGACGCGCTGGGACTGAAGGACTCCACAGTCAGGGAGATCGGTGACTGATCCGCAGCTGGTACCTGTCGGGAACGGGACCGCGGGCATCGCGGAGCCGGCGCTGCGGCCGTCGGCCCGGCGGCCTCCCGGCCTGGAGGTCGTCCGCCACGCGCGGATCTACCGGGACGGCCGGGACCTGGTGGTCCGTTCCCCCCGGGGAACGGAACGCCGCCATGCGATCGGCACCGGAGGCATCCGGCGCGCCGTCCACGCCGACCTGCTCGGCCTCGACGCCGCACGGCAGATGGGGCTGCCACTCACGGGCCGCTGGGGCGTCGTCGACCTGCAGGACGGGGACGGGCGCACGGTATGGCGGATCCCGCTCGCCGAGTGGCTGCCCGAATCCGGGCTGGTGGAACCGCATCCCCTGCGCGGCGAGAAGCTGTTGGAGCGGACCGGGCTGGCGGGGCTGCTGAAGGAGTCCGGGATTCCCGTCCACCGGGTTCACGAGCCGGACGATCCGCTGCTGGCGGGTTCGAGTGGCGGGGGCGACAAGGACATCCGCTTCTACGACACGGTGCCCGTCTGGCACTCGGTGGCCCGGGGAACCGGCATGCTGCTCTGGGCCGTCGCCTTCCTGCTCGGCCTCATGCTGCGCGACAGCGCTCCGTGGCTGCTGGCGGTGTCCGGCCTCGCCCTGCTCGCGCTGCCGGTCGCCACCGCGACGCTCCGGCTCCGTGCCCGTGGGAAGGAGCGCCGCGACGACCTCGGCGTGCGCGCCCGGCTGAACCCCTGCCCGCCCGGCGGTGCCGGCGCGACCACGCGCTTCTGTACTACCGCGATGGTGCGGGTGCAGAGCGGGGACATCGTGATGGTCGACAGCCTGGGGGGTGAGCGCTGGCTGCCGCGCTCGGGCCCGCACTCGGTGGACCGGGTGGTCCGCTTCCTGGCCCCGGCGGACGGCACGCCGCTCGGCGTCGAACTGCAGGGCAGCGGCGGCCAGGTGCGCGCCGCCCTTCCCTGGAACTGGTGGTTCGGCGGTGCGGAAGGCGGCGCCCGGTGGACGGAGTTCGTGGCGGCCGTCGGGCGGCCGGTGGAAGACCGCCCGCTCGGCAAGGGCAAGCAGTGGCCGCAGGACCAGCTGGCGCGGGCGGACAGCGTGCAGATGGCCCCCGTCGAGGCCAAGCAAGCCCGGCGGATCACGAGTTTCCACGGGGGAGTCATCGGTGACTCGACCGCGTTCCTGGTGCCGCTGTTCTCGCTCCTCACCCTCGGCACGGGCCTGTCCGTGACCGGGGCGCATCCGGCGATCGGATGGCTGGTCGTGGCGTCGGGCGCACTGGCGTTCTGCGGCACGGCGGGACCGGAGATCAGCCACAGCCTGCGCAGCCGCCTGCGGCTCGACCGCCCGGCCCAGGGCCAGGCACCGGACAACACTTCTCGACAGGAGCCACGTTCATGACACCGGCCGATTCGCCGAGTGACTACCAACTCCTGCTCCCGGACGGCTGGTTCCGGATCGACCTCGATCCGGAGCGGCGGGAGGGCGCGGTCGACGCGCTCGTGGAGCGGCAGTTCCGAGGGATCGACGATGCGCCGATCATCAAGCAGCAGGTGCGCGACGAGCTGCGCGGCCGGGCGCTGGAGGCGTACCGGAACGGCGGGATCGAGCTGTACATGAGCCTGCAGTCGGCCGGTGCGCTGACGGTTCCGGCGTCGCTGCTGGTCACGCTGGTGCCGCAGGAGAGCCTGGGGTCGGGGGTGCCGGTGGACGACCTGGCCGGGTTTCTGGCGGAGCGGGGTGGTCCTGACGGGTACCAGGTGACGGTCGAGGACCTGCCGGCCGGTTCGTCGGTGCGGACCAGGGCCCGGACGGTTCCGGCGGCGGACGATCCGTCCGGCGGCGCGCTGCCGGTCACGTCCGTGGACTATCACGTGCCGGTGCCGGGCTCGGAGGCGTATCTGCTGCTGTCCTTCTCCACGCCCCTCGACCCGATCGCCGACGCGATGGCGGATCTCTTCGACGCCGTGGCGCTGTCCCTGAAGTGGAGCGCATGAGCCAGTGAACGACGACACGTGGAACGTCGGTATCGAATGTCCCGAGGACTGGATCCCGCTGCCCCTGGAGCCGGGCATCGACCTCGGCGCGTGGGCGCTGGAGCAGGCCGGGAAGCTCGCGGCGGCGCCGGCGGAGGTCGACGCCGACGCGCTCATGTACGACCTGCGGGAGCGGGCCGCCGACAGCCGGGGGCGGGAGCCGGTGTTCGCGTTCGGGCTGTATCCGGAGGGGTTCGAGGAGGCGCTCGCGGTGCTGGAGGTGGATGTCGTCCACCCCGACGACAAGGTGCCGTCGATCACGCTGGACTGGATCACCGAGGTCTTCGCGACCGGTGACTTCCAGGAGCCGGAGGTGGAGCGGGCCATGCTTCCGGCGGGACCGGCCGTCCGCATCCGCCAGGGGCTGGCCGGCCGGGGGACCGGGCAGAGCGGTGAGCGCTCCCTGATGGAGACGGTCACCTACGGCGTGCGGCCGCCCGGGATCGAGAGCGCGGTCATGGTCCTCGTCTCCTGGACGGCGCCCGGCCTCGCCGACCTGATGACGGCGGCGGCCGACCAGATCGTCCACACCCTCAAGATCACGGCGACGTAAGGGTGTGACGCGAGGGCCGGGTCAGAAGGAGTACGGCCCGAAGCGGCCCCATGCGATCACCACGGCGAGGACCAGCAGAACGACCGACGGGAGGACCTCCTTCGCCGTGTCCTTCTTGCGGAGGTGGTAGTTCGCGGCGCCCGCCATCGTCACCGCGAGGCCGGCGGCGGCGATCGGGGTGAGGATCGGCGCTATGTCCGTCGCGGCCGGGAGGATCAGGCCGATCGCCCCGAGGACCTCGGCCGCGCCGATGAGCTTGACCATCCCGGCCGAGTAGTCGTTCACGAACTTCATCGTGCCGGCGAGCTTCTCCTTGGGCTGAGTGACCTTCATCAGTCCGGACGCGAGGAAGGCGGCGGCGAGAACGCCCTGCAGGACCCAGAGAACGGTGTTCATGGCGGGGACTCTTTCCGGGATGTGGGGACGAACCTGAGGCAACCCTCATGTTCCTCAGGTTGAATACCGTACCACCGAACCTGAGGCATGCCTCCGGTTCGGTAGACTGGCGGACATGTCCGACTCCGACCGCTCTCGCTGCCCGAAGCGTGTCCTGCGGCGCGACGCGCAGCGCAACCGTGACGCACTGATCGCGGTCGCCCGCACCGCCTTCGCGCAGGACGGCATCGACGCGCCGCTGGAGTCGATCGCCAAGCGCGCCGGGGTCGCCATCGGCACCCTCTACCGGCACTTCCCGACCCGGCTCGACGTCATCGAGGCGATCTTCGCCGAGAAGCTCGCCGAGTGGCTGGCGGCGGCCGAGCGCGGGGCCGCCGCCGAGGATCCCTGGGAAGGGTTCGCCGGGTATCTGGAGGACATGTGCGCGCTGCAGGCCGGCGACCGGGGGTTCAACGACCTGGCGTCCATGCGGCTGCCGTCGTCACCCGAGGTGGAACGGCTGCGGCTGCGCACCTTCGAGCTCAGCCGCGACATCCTGCACCGGGCCCAGCGGGCCGGCGCCGTACGCCCCGATCTCACGCCCGAGGACCTGGCCTTCCTCATCTGGTCGCAGGCGCGGATCACCCAGGCCACCCGGGAGGTCGCACCGCGCGCCTGGCGGCGTCATCTCGCGCTGCTGCTCGACGGCTTCCGCGCCGAGCGCGCCCACCCGCTGCCCGAGCCCGCCCTGACGCCCACGCAGGTCGGCCTCGCCATGGCCGCTCTGGGTGGCAGCAGCTCCTGCCCCGGCTGACGCTCGCAACCGGCCGACGCCCCGCAACCGGCTGACGCCCCGCCACCGGCCGAAAGCGCTGCCCCGGACAGCGGCGCGCGCGGCCGGCACCGCGCTGACCTGTACCGTTGTACGACCCCTCGCCGCCGTACCGACTGTGAAGTGATTCCCCCGTGCCCATTCCCAAGGCTGAACTGCACCTCCACATCGAAGGCACCCTGGAGCCGGAACTGGCCTTCGCGCTCGCCGCGCGCGGCGGGATCTCGCTGCCGTACGCCGACGCCGACGAGCTCCGCCGCGCCTACTCCTTCACGGACCTGCAGTCCTTCCTGGACCTGTACTACGCGCTGATGGCCGTCCTGCGCACCGAGGAGGACTTCGCCGACCTGGCCGACGCCTATCTCGCGCGCGCCGCGGAACAGGGCGTACGGCACGCCGAGATCTTCTTCGACCCGCAGGCGCACACCGCGCGCGGCGTCGACATCGGCACCGTCGTCGAGGGGCTGTCCCGCGCGCTGGACGCCGGGCGGGAACGGCACGGCATCAGCACCCAGTTGATCATGTGCTTCCTGCGCGACGAGTCCGCGCAGTCCGCACTGGACACCTTCGAGTCGGCCAAGCCGTACCTGTCCCGGATCTCCGCCGTCGGCCTGGACTCCGCCGAGGTCGGCAACCCGCCGTCGAAGTTCCGCGAGGTCTACGAGCGGGCCGCCGCCGAAGGGCTGCGCCGCGTCGCCCACGCGGGCGAGGAGGGCCCGCCGGCGTACATCTGGGAGGCCCTGGACGTGCTCGGCGTCGAGCGCGTCGACCACGGCCTGCGCTCCCTGGAGGACCCGGAACTGGTCGCCCGGCTCGTCCGCGACCGCATCCCGCTCACGCTGTGCCCGCTCTCCAACGTCCGGCTGCGCTGCATCGACCGCATCGAGGACCACCCGCTGCGCGCGATGCTCGACGCCGGTCTGCTGGCGACCGTCAACTCCGACGACCCCGCTTACTTCGGCGGGTACGCCGAGGACAACTACGAGGCGGTCCGTGCCGCGCTCGGCCTGGACGACGAGACGGTGCGCGGGCTGGCCCGCAACTCCTTCGAGGCGGCTTTCCTCGACGGGGACGAGGCCCTGCGGGCGCGCTACCTCGCCGAGGTCGAGGCGTACGTCTTCGACTGATGACGTCGGCCCGGCCGGCGGCCCCTCGGAGCCGCGGCCGGGCCGGACGGTGCGCCTAGGGCAGGCGCTTGCAGCAGGGCGCCTACGGCAGGAAGTACATGGGGTTGGGGAGCTTGAAGGTCTTGTCCCCGTAGCCGCCCTCGAGGTCGCTGTACTGGTCGCCGAAGTTGGCGACGATGTTGTAGCCGAGCGACTCGATGTGCTTGCGGGTGCCCGCCTTGTACTCGACCGTCGTGCAGGTCGCACCGCACGGCAGGTACGCCGGCGGGCTCGTCTTGTTCTTCAGGAAGAAGTGCGCGGCGTCGGCGGCCGGCTTGTAGCCCGCGACGGCGAGGTTGGCGGTGGACGGGTCACGCTGCGCCTCGGGGCGGCCGGTCAGGAAGAAGACCGTGATGCCGTGGTCCGAGGCCCAGTTGACCAGGTCCGGCATGCCGAAGACCGGCGCCATGTTCTTGGTGCGGATGTACGTGTCGTTGGTGGCGGGCGTGTAGTTGAAGCCCACCTCCAGCTCGTAGTTGTACGTGAGCAGCGTCGTGTCGTCGACGTCGAGGACGATCGCGGGCTTGGCGCCGTGCCCGCTCCCGTAGCCGTTCCCGTCTCCATGACCCTCGTGCCGCAGGGTGTCCTTGAGGTAGTCCTTCGCCTTGCTCTCGATGCCCGCGACCTGCTGCGCGTAGCCGCTCTGCGGCGACGCGTTGTGCTCACCGGCGGCGTCCACGGTGTCGCCGTAGTACGCCTTGATCTCGGTGACGACGTTGGTGAGGTTGGGGATCTGCTGGTCGCTGCGCGGCACCGAGTTGCCGGCGGAGGCGCCGCCGATTCCGTAGAGGGTGGCGCCGACCGCAAGGGTCGCGGCGGTGAGCGCCAGGGCTCGGGTCCGGGGCATGGCGGTGCTCCTTCACGTCATGTGCACGTCGGGTGATTCCGCGAACCTAGACCCATGATCATGGCTGGTCAAGGATGGTCTACGCGCGGGGATCCGGCGGATGCGGCACGGTGCCTGCGTGGTGCGGCCGTCCGGGCGTACGGTGAATCCATGACTCAGCACGTACGCGGAGTAATCGCGCCTGGTAAGAACGAACCCGTTCGCGTCGAGACGATCCTGGTGCCGGATCCGGGGCCCGGCGAGGCCGTGGTCCAGGTACAGGCCTGCGGGGTGTGTCATACCGATCTGCACTACAAGCAGGGCGGGATCAACGACGAGTTCCCGTTCCTGCTCGGCCATGAGGCCTCCGGCATCGTGGAGTCGGTCGGCGAGGGGGTGACGGAGGTCGCGCCCGGCGACTTCGTCGTCCTCAACTGGCGTGCGGTGTGCGGCCAGTGCCGCGCCTGTCTGCGCGGCCGTCCCCAGTACTGCTTCAACACGCACAACGCGAGCAGGAAGATGACGCTGGAGGACGGAACAGTGTTGTCCCCAGCTCTCGGCATCGGCGCGTTCGCCGAGAAGACCCTGGTCGCGGCGGGGCAGTGTACGAAGGTGGACCCGGCGGTCTCCCCGGCGGTCGCCGGTCTGCTCGGCTGCGGTGTGATGGCCGGGATCGGCGCCGCGATCAACACCGGCGGGGTCGGACGGGGTGACTCCGTCGCCGTCATCGGCTGCGGCGGCGTCGGGGACGCGGCCATCGCCGGGTCGCGGCTCGCGGGCGCCGGCCGGATCATTGCCGTCGACATCGACGACCGGAAGCTGGAGACGGCGCGGCGGATGGGCGCCACCCACACCGTCAACTCCCGCTCCACCGACCCGGTCGAGGCGATCCGGGAGCTGACCGCCGGCAATGGCGCGGATGTCGTCATCGAGGCGGTCGGCCACCCTGAGACGTACCAGCAGGCGTTCTACGCCCGTGACCTGGCGGGCACGGTCGTGCTGGTGGGCGTGCCCACGCCCGAAATGAAGCTGGAGCTGCCGCTGCTGGACGTCTTCGGGCGCGGCGGCGCACTCAAGTCGTCCTGGTACGGGGACTGCCTGCCGTCGCGGGACTTCCCGATGCTGATCGACCTCCATCTGCAGGGCCGCCTCGACCTGGGCGCCTTCGTGACCGAGACGATCGGGCTCGGCGACATCGAGAAGGCGTTCGCGCGGATGCACGAGGGCGACGTGCTGCGCTCGGTCGTGGTGTTCTGACGTCGTGCAGCGAGCCGTAGGCGCCCGCCCACTTCCGGGCCCCGGGGTCGCCCTTGAGGTCGGCCGTCACACCGGTGGTCCCGGCGACCTTGTACGGGAAGCCGCCGGCCTGCCAGATCATGCTGTTGCGGTGCCGGCGTCCCCGGGGTCGGTGTAGGTGATGTAGTTGTCGGGGTCGGCCGCGTGGATCCTCTTCGACCTCGACCTCGACCTCGACCTCGACCTCGACCTCGACCTCGACCTCGACCTCGACCTCGGCGTCGACCTCGGCGTCGGCGTCGGCGTGGTCCACCCCTCGGCCGACCTCTCCGGGTACCACTTGGTGGTCGTCCCCCGGGCTCCATCTGCTCTCGGCGGAGCACGCCGAGCGGCTGACCCACTTCGCCGCGGACGGCGGCTCGCTCGTCGTCTCCTTCTTCAGCGGCATCGTCGACGAGCACGACCGCGTCCACCTGGGCGGCTACCCGGCACCCCTGCGCGATGTACTCGGCCTGTACGTCGAGGAGTTCTGGCCGGCCGACGAGGGCGCGACGTTCCCCGTGCGGGAGGCGGCCGACGGTGGCACCTCCCATGAGGGGCGGAGCAGTGCCGACCTGTGGCGCGAGGACGTGGTCCTGACCGGGGCCGCTCCCGAGCTGCTCTTCGCCGGCCGGCTGGGACGGCCGCCCGGCGGCGACGGTCCACGGGTACCGATCAGGAACGGCCCGCTACATCGCCACCCGCCCGGACGAGGCGACGATGCGCGCCATCCTGGAGCGCGCCCTCGCCGACGCGGGAGTCACCCCGGTGCTGCCGGGGCTGCCGGCCGGGGTGCAGGCCTCGGTGCGCGCCGGGGACGGGTACGACATCCTCTTCCTGCTCCATCACACCGATGGTACCCACGTCGTGGACCTTCCCGGCGAACGCCGGGATCTGCTGCACCAGGACCGTGACCCCCAGCGCCGGATCACCCTCGAACCGTTCGGCGTCGCGGTCCTCGGCAACCCAGCTGAAGGCAGGCATTGATGCACAGAATCCTGGCTCGTTCCACCCTCGTCCTGGCCACGGTGGCCGGGCTCCTCGCAGGCCCGGCGATACCGGCCTCCCAGGCCGCGCCGGACCTCCCCGACAGCACCGCCCAGCCCACGGCGACCCAGCGCACCGCCGCCCAGCTCGCCGACTCCTGGACCGGACCGCTGTCCGCCCGGGGCCGCTACATCGTCGACGCGCACGGCGACCGGTTCAAGCTCAGGTCCGCCAACTGGGGTGGTGCGCAGGGCAGCTGGACCGGAAGCGGCGACATCAACGACCCGGCCAACCACCACGCGGGCGAGGACTCGTACAACATGCCCGTCGGGCTGGACCGGGCGAGCCTGCCCGCCCTGCTGGGCAGCTACCACCAGCTCGGGATCAACAGCATCCGGCTGCCGTTCTCCAACGAGATGATCCACAACACGACGCCCGTCCCGGACGCCGCCGTCGCCGCCAACCCGCAGCTGCGCGGGAAGACACCGCTGCAGGTGTACGACGCCGTCATCACGGCCCTGACCGGTGACGGCTTCGCGGTCGTCCTGAACAACCACACCAACACCTCACGCTTCTGCTGCGGCCTGGACGGCAACGAGCGCTGGAACACCTCCCAGTCGACCGCCCAGTGGGAGGACGACTGGGTCTTCATGGCCCGTCGCTACAAGGACAACCAGCGCGTCGTCGGCGCCGACCTCTACAACGAGGTACGGCGCACCATCCTCGACGACCCCAACTGGGGCAGCGGCGACGGCCACGACTGGTTCAGCGCCGCCCAGGAGGCCGGCGACCGGATCCTCACCGAGGCCGACCCGGACCTGCTCATCATCATCGAGGGCATCAACTGGACGGGCATCCCGGCCGACGGCCTCCCGCACGGCCGCCCCACCCTGGAACCGGCCCGCACGCTCTCCCACACCCTCCTGCGGTCCGGAAAGCTCGTGTACTCCGCGCACTTCTACGGATACACCGGCCCGAACCACACCGGCGCCTACGGCACCGGCGAGACGCACGACCCGCGCTACCAGGACATGACCCGCGACCAGCTGTTCGCGGTGCTGCAGCAGCAGGCGTTCTTCATCACCGCCGAGGGGCAGCACTTCACGGCGCCGCTGTGGGTGAGCGAGTTCGGCACCGGCACCGAGGAGAACGACCCCAAGGCGCGCGCCTGGTTCGCCAACTTCACCGACTTCCTCGCCACCAACGACACCGACTTCTCGTACTGGCCGGTGGTCGGCTGGAGCGGGAACGGCCAGGGCGACGCCTACGCGCTCGTGCGCTACGACGCGGCCGGGCACCGCTCGGGAATCCTCGACGGCCCCGACTGGCGGTCCGCCGCCTGGAACCACCTGATCACCGCTCCCTCCCGGACCGGGCAGGTGGCGGTACCGGCCCGCTGGAACATGCTCGACCTGGACAACGCCGACGCCGTCCGGTCCCTGCGGATGCGCGGCGGGCCCGACTGGGACTCCGGAGCCCGCAAGGCCACCTGCCCCGACGGGCAGCGGCTGATCGGCCTGGCGCACACCGGGAACCGCGGTCTGTGCACCGACACCGGCGCCGGTGACCTGCGGTCGGCAGGCCCCGAGTACACGGTCGTCCGCGACGAGAGCTACGTCCGCAGTGGCGACTGGGCGGGCGGCTACACCAAGCTCGAATGCCCGGCGGGACAGTTCCTCGACGGCTACAGCGTCCGCGGTGCCGCCGTCTCCGCGGCTCTGTGCGTCCCGGCGCGTGCCGCGCTGGGCACCGCCGGCCGCACCGTCTGGTTCGACCGGGGCGACAACCGCCCGGCCGGCGGTCCCGGCGGCGAGTTCGCGTCCGGGAACTACAAGGGGCAGTGCGCCACCGACGAGTACGCGGCCGGTATCGCCTACACCGGCCGCGTCGGCTCCCGCCGGACCCCGGACGCCCTGCTCTGCCGCAAGCTGGCCTGACCCGCCTGACCCGCCTGACCCGCCTGACCCGCCTGACCCGCCTGACCCGCCTGACAGACGAGACGGCCTGACAGACGAGACGGCCTGACAGACGAGACGGCCCGACGCACCGGCCGGCCCCACCCACGGGCCGGCCGGAGCACGTCCCACCGAGTATCGCCGGACTACCGCGGCAGCCCGGCGTCCAGGATGCGGCCCGCGACCGCGACGGAGTCGACCAGCGGATGCAGCGCCAGCGCCCGCAGGGCCGCCGCCCGGGAGCCCGAGGCGGCGGCCTCGATCGCCGACCGTTCGACGGCCTTGAGGGTGAGCATCAGCCCGGCCTGGTGCTCGGTGGGCGCCGCGACCGGCAGTGGCCGGGCACCGAAGGCGCCCACCTCGCAGGGCACTTCGATGATCGCCTCCGCGTCGAGCGCGGGGACGGTCGTCCCGTTCGGCACGTTGAGGATCAACGTGGTCCGCTCGTCGCGCGCGATGGCCCGCATCAGGGCCAGCGCGACCCGGTCGTAGCCGCCGCCGTCCAGGTCGTGGGGATCGCGCTGCCAGCCGCCGGTGGCGGCACGGTTCTCCGCCATGTACGTCTCCTCGCGCTCCAGCCGCGTCCGGTCCCAGAGGGTGTACGCGTCGGCCGGCCGGTCCGCGGCAGCGGCCGCCGAGGCGAAGAACGCGCCCTGCTGCCGGTCCAGGAACTCCCCGCGGGTCGCCTCGGCCGACCGCACCGCCGCCAGCGCCTCCCGCTCGAAGTAGTAGTAGTGCAGATACTCGTTGGGCAGCGCCCCCAGCGCGGCCAGCCACGGTGCCCCGAAGAGCTTGCCCTCCTCGAACGAGTCCAGCGCCCCGGGATCGGCGAGCAGACCCGGCAGCAGGTCGGGGCCGCCGTCCGACATCCGGCGCAGCCACCCCAAGTGGTTGAGGCCCACGTAGTCGTAGCGGAACGTGGGGGAGTCCGGGTCGGCGCCCGCGGCGCGCGCGGCGCGGCGTACGAGCCCGACCGGGGAGTCGCAGATGCCGATCACCCGCCCGCCCAGCACCCGTGCCATGGCCTCGGTCACCATCCCGGCCGGGTTGGTGAAGTTGATGACCCAGGCGTCGGGCGCCAGCGCCTTCACCCGTTCCGCGATGGCGACCGCGACCGGCAGCGTCCGCAGCCCGTACAGCACCCCGCCCGCACCGACGGTCTCCTGCCCGAGCACCCCCTCCGCGAGCGGCACCCGCTCGTCGCACACCCGGCCGGCCGTGCCGCCGACCCGGATGGCGGAGAAGACGAAATCGGCGCCGCGCAGCGCGTCGTCCAGGTCCTGGGCGATCCGGACCGCCGGAGCGCCCGGCACCCCGGCCGCCTGTGCGGCCAGCACGGACGCCATGACCCGCAGCCGCACCGGATCCGTGTCGTGCAGCACCAGCTCACGGCAGGCGCCGGGGGCACCCGCGTCCGCGAGCAGCGCCCGGTACACCAGGGGCACGCGGAAACCGCCGCCACCGAGAATCACGAGTCTCATGCGTCTGTGACCTCCACTGTCCGTCTCATCGTGCAGAGTGTTGTTCATGGACGACCAGCCCGTATTCGATCCGCTGGCCGGGGTCCGCTCTCCCGGAGACCCGGCATCCGATGTGTACCTGACCGGGACCGTCTTCCTGGACATCATCTTCACCGGCCTGGACAGCGCGCCGGTGCGGGGCACGGAGTCGTGGGCGCGCGGCATGGGCTCCAGCCCCGGCGGCATCGCCAACATGGCCACCGCCCTGGCCCGGCTCGGCCTGCGCACCAAGCTGGCCGCGGCCTTCGGCGACGACATGTACGGCGACTACTGCTGGGACAGCCTGGCGGCGGGGGAGGGCATCGATCTCACGTTGTCCCGCCGGATCCCCGGCTGGCACTCGCCGGTCACGGTCTCCATGGCCTACGAGGGCGAGCGCACGATGGTCTCGCACGGCCACGAGGCGCCGCCGCCCGAGGAACCCGCCCCCGAGTGCCCGCCCGCGGCCCGCGCCTGCGTGGCCTCCCTGGAGCCCGGCGGCCCCGGCCAGGAGTGGATCGGGCACGCGGCCCGGCACGGCAGCCGGATCTTCGCCGACGTGGGCTGGGACGACTCCGGCCGCTGGGACCCGGCCGACCTCGCGGACCTGGAGCACTGCGCGGCCTTCCTGCCGAACGCCACCGAGGCCATGCACTACACCCGCACCGAGTGCCCGCGCGCCGCCGCCCGCAAGCTCGCCGAGCTGGTGCCGCTGGCCGTCGTCACGCTCGGCTCCGAGGGCGCGTACGCGGTGGACTCCGCGACCGGCGAGACCGCCGAGGTCCCGGCCCTGCTGATCGAGGCGCTGGACCCGACGGGCGCGGGCGATGTCTTCGTCGCCGCTTTCGTCACCGGCTCCCTCGCCGGCTGGCCGCTCACCGACCGGCTCGCCTTCGCCTGCCTGTCGGCGTCCCTGTCCGTCCAGGAATTCGGCGGCTCGCTGTCGGCCCCCGGCTGGATCGAGATCGCCGCCTGGTGGCAGCACGCCAAATCCTTCGACGAGCAGGACCAGGACGTGATGCGCCGGTACGCGTTCCTCGACGCGCTGCTGCCGTCCGGCACCCGGCCCGGCCCGCTGCCCCGGGCGGTACCGACCATCGGCTTCCGGCGCCCGGCGGGACCGGCGGGGAAGGGCAGGCGCTGAGCCCGGGACGGGCCCGGGGCAGAGCCCGCCCGCGTCAAACCCCACCCGTCACAGAACTGGTCACGGAACCGGTCGCGAAACCCCGGCGTAAAACCCCTCGGGCCAGAAGGGTCACCGACGTACCCTTGGTGTTCCAAGGCCCTCACCGGGCATGTCGTCATCAGAAGGTGGGTTTCCCAGGCTCCGAGCCGGCCCATGACTCAGACACCGACACAGCACCAGCCGCAGGCACGCGCCCACTTCGTCGTTCCGGCCAAGCACCCCATGGTGACGGTCCTGGGATCGGGAGACGCCCTCCTCCGTGTGATCGAAACGGCCTTCCCGGCCGTCGACATCCACGTCCGGGGCAACGAGATCAGCGCGACCGGGAAGCCCAAGGACGTCGCCCTCATCCAGCGGCTGTTCGACGAGATGTTGCTGGTGCTCCGCACCGGCCAGCCGATGACGGAAGACGGAGTGGAGAGGTCCATCGCGATGCTGCGTACCAACGGCAACGCGGCCGACCCGGCGGGGGAGACCCCGGCACAGGTGCTCACGCAGAGCATCCTGTCCAACCGCGGCCGCACCATCCGCCCCATGACGCTCAACCAGAAGCGTTACGTCGACGCCATCGACAAGAACACCATCGTCTTCGGCATCGGCCCCGCGGGCACCGGCAAGACCTACCTGGCCATGGCCAAGGCCATCCAGGCCCTGCAGGCCAAGCAGGTCAGCCGGATCATCCTCACCCGCCCGGCCGTCGAGGCCGGTGAGCGCCTCGGCTTCCTGCCCGGCACGCTCTTCGAGAAGATCGACCCATATCTGCGCCCGCTCGTCGACGCGCTGCACGACATGATCGACCCCGACACCATCCCGCGCCTGATGGCCGCCGGGACGATCGAGGTCGCCCCCCTGGCGTACATGCGCGGCCGGGCTCAGCCGGTCTTCACCAAGGTGCTGACACCGTCCGGCTTCCGTCCGATCGGGGAACTGGCAGTAGGCGATCTTGTCGTCGGATCGAACGGTGAGCCGACTCCGGTCCTGGGTGTGTACCCGCAGGGAAAGAAGCAGATCTACCGGCTCACGGCCCAGGACGGGGCCTGGACGCTCTGCTGCGGAGACCATCTCTGGACAGTCAGAACGGCGTCCGACCGTCGTCGGGACAAGCCCTGGCGAGTCCTCGAGACCAAGGAGATGATCGGGAACCTCCGTGCCGCACACGCCCGCCGGTACGAGTTGCCGCTGCTGAGTCAGCCGGTGTGCTTCCCGGAACGCGCCGTTCCCATGAATCCGTACGCGTTGGGCCTGCTGCTCGGCGACGGCTGTCTGACCGGTTCCACCACACCGTCGTTCGCCACCAACGACCCGGAACTCGTATCCGCCCTCGAAGCGGCTCTGCCCGGCACCGACGTGCGGTGGAAAGACCGCGTCAACTACACCCTGAGCCGTGTGAGGGCACCGGGCGACGTCGTCACCCTGGAGAATCCGGTCACCGGAGCCCTCCGCGTCCTGGATCTGCTCGGCAACAGGTCGGGTTCGAAGTTCGTGCCCGACGACTATCTCCACAACTCTGCGGATGTGCGGCTGGCCCTGCTCCAAGGGCTGCTGGACTCCGATGGGGGGCCGGTGGCCCAGGCGGGACGGACGTGCCGCATTCAATACACCACGACATCGATCCTGCTCCGTGACGACGTCATCGCGCTGGTCCAGTCGTTGGGAGGCGTCGCGTACACGCGCCGCAGGGCCGCAGAGGGCCGGACGCCGGGGAAGGCGAACGGGCGTGACGTCCTCCATCGCCGCGACGCGCACATCGTCGATATCCGACTGCCTGAAGGCATCGACCCGTTCCGGCTCACGCGCAAGCTCGAGAAGTACCGGGCCGCCGGGGGTGGCGGGCGGCCGATGCGTTTCATCGACAGCATCGAACCCGCGGGTTATGAGGAGGCGGTGTGCATCCAGGTCGCAGCCGCCGACTCGCTCTACGTCACCGAGAACTACTTGTTGACGCACAACACGCTGAACGACGCGTTCATCATTCTCGACGAGGCGCAGAACACCAGCGCCGAGCAGATGAAGATGTTCCTGACCCGGCTCGGCTTCGAATCGAAGATGGTCATCACGGGCGACGTCACCCAGGTCGACCTGCCGAACGGCACGAAGAGCGGTCTGCGACAGGTGCAGGACATTCTGGAGGGCGTCGAGGACGTCCACTTCTCGCGCCTGACGAGCACCGACGTCGTGCGTCATAAGCTGGTGGGGCGCATCGTCGATGCGTACGAGCGTTTCGACGACGGGAACGCCGGGCGAAGTGCCGCAAACGGCGGCAAAGCCCGTACCCCCTAACCGAGAGTAGTCGCACCGCACCATGGCGATCGACGTCAACAACGAGTCAGGCTGGGAGATGGACGAGCAGGCGGTTCTCGACATCGCCCGCTACGCCCTCCAGCGCATGCGAATCCACCCGCTCGCCGAACTGTCGGTGATCGTCGTGGACGCGGCCGCCATGGAGCAGCTGCACATCCAGTGGATGGACCTCCCCGGTCCGACCGACGTCATGTCCTTCCCGATGGACGAACTGCGCCCCGGGAAGGACGACGAGGAGCCCCCGCAGGGCCTCCTCGGCGACATCGTGCTCTGCCCCGAAGTCGCGAAGAAGCAGGGCGAGGAAGCGGAGACGCAGCACTCCATGGACGAGGAGCTCCAGCTCCTCACCGTCCACGGGGTGCTGCACCTGCTCGGATACGACCACGAGGAAGCCGACCAGAAGGCCGAGATGTTCGGCCTCCAGAAGGCCATCCTCGACGGCTGGCGCACCGAGCGCGGCATCGAGGGCCCCTCCCCGGCCCCGACCACCACCCACTGACGGCGATGGTCCTCTCCGCCGTACTGCTCGTCGTCGTCGCCTGGCTCGCCGCCTGCGCCGAGGCCGGTATCGCCCGCACCTCGCGCTTCCGCGCCGAGGAGTCCGTCCGCACCGGCCGGCGCGGCGCCGACAAGCTCATGGCCGTCGCCTCCGACCCCACCCGCTACCTCAACGTGGCGCTGCTCGTCCGGGTCGGCTGCGAGATGGCGGCGGCCGTCCTGGTGACGGTCGTCTGCGACCGGCATTTCGACCGGACGTGGCAGGTCCTCGGCGTCGCCATCGGCATCATGGTGCTCGTCAGCTACGTCGCGGTCGGCGTCTCCCCGCGCACCATCGGCCGCCAGCACCCGCTCAACACGGCCACGGCGGCCTCCTACGTCCTGCTGCCGCTGGCCCGCATCATGGGCCCCATCCCCGGCCTGCTCATCCTCCTCGGCAACGCCCTCACCCCCGGCAAGGGCTTCAAGCGCGGCCCGTTCGCGAGTGAGGCCGAACTGCGCGCGATGGTCGACCTCGCCGAGTCCGAGTCCCTCATCGAGGACGACGAGCGCCGCATGGTGCACTCCGTCTTCGAACTCGGCGACACCATCGTCCGCGAGGTCATGGTGCCCCGCACCGACCTGGTGATGATCGAGCGCTTCAAGACCATCCGCCAGGCCATGACGCTCGCGCTGCGCAGCGGTTTCTCCCGCATCCCGGTCACCGGCGAGAGCGAGGACGACATCGTCGGCGTCGTCTACCTCAAGGACCTCGCCCGCCGGGTGCACATCAACCGCGACGCCGAGAACGATCTCGTCTCGTCCGTCATGCGGCCCGCCACCTTCGTCCCCGACACCAAGAACGCGGGCGACCTGCTGCGCGAGATGCAGCAGGAGCGCAACCACGTCGCCGTCGTCATCGACGAATACGGCGGCACGGCCGGCATCGTCACCATCGAGGACATCCTCGAGGAGATCGTCGGTGAGATCACCGACGAGTACGATCGCGAGGTCCCGCCCGTCGAGGACCTCGGCGGCGGCTCCTACCGCGTCACCGCCCGCCTCGACATCGGCGACCTCGGCGACCTCTACGGCGTCGAACTCGACGACGACGACGTCGAGACCGTCGGCGGCCTCCTTGCCAAGTCCCTCGGCCGCGTCCCGATCCCCGGCGCCTCCGCCTTCGTCGAACTCCCGCAGGACGGCGCCTACACCCCGGCCCAGCCGACCGCTCTGCGTCTCACCGCAGAAACCCAGGCAGGCCGCCGCAACCGCATCGGCACGGTGTTGGTGGAGCCGATCGGGGCTACGGCGGGGTCGAACGGCGGGCCGGCGGCTGCGGTGAACGGCAGCGAGTAGCGGGTTCGCCGCGCGCTAGCGTGACGTGATCGGGACGACGGTCCCGTCCTTGAGGACCCGCACGCGGGCGCGGCGGCTGACGGCGTAGAGGGCTTCGCGGACGGCGTGCTGGCTGGTGTGGAGCCCGTAGTCCGGAGGTAGGTGGCGTGGATCCCGGATCTCTGTGGTGACGAAAGCCAGCAGGCGGGCAACGGTCTCCGCATCGTCGGCCACGACGGAGATCATCCGCAACAGGGACCGCGTCCCGATGTCCCCGTCGACGGTCGGCTGAGCGTTGACGTGCCGGATCGTCTCCAGCGCGTCCGCTACGCACGACCGGGGAACCTTGAGCACCGCGTAGATCTTGTCGGACAGCAGGCTGAATCGATTGCCCCGGCGCAGGCAGTTGTCGAATGCGGCCTCCGGATCGATCTCCCACAGCCATTGCATGGAGGACGAATCAATTCCGGCCCGGATGGCGGCCCGGGTGAGCCGGCGCGAGAACGCGACGTCGTTGTACGGTGCGAGTACCTGCATCAGACGGCCCCTCACGGACGCGATCCCAATGCTCCTACGGATATCGCGGGACCTGAGAGGGATGAACGGCCTGAGGCGATGCTTCACGATCGCCTCCTGGACCAGGTGGAGATGGCCCGGTGCTCCCCAGGCCGCCAACGTGACCGCGGCGGAGACTGCCACGTTCCTGCTCGGGTGTGCGGTGAGGAACTCCAGTTCATCGACGCTGCCCGGAAGGTGGTCCAGACAGTGCATGGCAAGCCAGCGGATCTGCCAGGGCCTGCTGTCGTCGACGGCGAGGGCCAGGAAGTCCTCCCGCCAGGCCCTGCCGTGCCCCCGCGTGCTGAACTCCGCCAGGCTCACCATGATGAGGACGGCTTCCCACCCGGTGGCGTCGCCGGCTCGGACGAGGTCCAGGAGGGATCGGAAGCCCGGTTCTCCGGCAACGTTCAGATACGTCCCGGCCAGGCTCGAACCACCGCCGAGGTCCCAGCCGCCGTTGCGGTCCGCGAACCGCAGCAGGAGATCCGGCACCGAAGGATCATCGAGCTGCGCCAGCGCGTCACCCACGGCTCGGACGAGGGTGCCGAACCACTCTGATCCTGCCTCCTGCTCCAGAAGGAGAAGAAGAGTGTCGGCAGGGCCACCGGTAGCGCCCAGCGCCTCGGCGATCGCCGCCAGGAGATGCGTTCTGGCGATCGCGTCCATGTCCGACGAAGGACGGGAGTTCTGCAGTTTCGAGAGCTCCTGAAGAAGCGCGGGAACCGCCTGCCCGACCCGCAGTTTCCCCAGCGCTCTGATGAAGTGCTCTCTCACCTCACCGGGCAGTTCGGAACGAAGGGTGAAGAGCCCCAGCAGCCGCTCACCGGCCCCGCGCCCACCGAGGGCACCCAGCGCGTCGACGAGGGCGATCCGCACGTCCTCGGAGTGCTGATCGTCGGCGATGTAGTCGATGATCTCCGGCAGTTGGCGTCCGGAACCGAGCAACCCCACCAGTACCTGCGCCGCCCGCTCCCGGTCCTGCTCGTACGGCGTCTCCTCCAGCAACCGCCAGAGCGACCGCACGATCTGCTGCCGGAGCCGGGTGTCGGCGATGCGCGGGCTTCCGGTGAGACACCGCGCGGCCATCAGCAGATCCGTGTGGAACAGATCGTCGTCCGGCAGGCTGAGCACGTCGTCCTCGCGCCCGGAGCCGTCCGCCGGCAGCTGCAGCAGCCCGAGCAGCAGGGGAGTGGCATCCGGCAACGATCCCGCGAGCAGCAGGACGACCTCCTCCCACCACGGGTCGTAGCGCCTCGCCGTGGCCACCTCGATCCCTTCGGGACCCCGCTCCCACAGGGCGGTGGCGGTGAAGTGCTCCTGGAGCGTCAGATGCAGAAACCCGTACCAGCCGTGCGCCTGGGCCTTGAGCAGGCCGTACTGGGCGGCGATCTCGTCGAGGATGGCGCGGTTGTCGCCCGGCGGGAGATCGATCGTCGGCAGATACTGCGCGATGAGCGCCAGCAGATCGTCCTCGGCGAAATAGCGCTGGCCCAGCTGGTGGTAGTGCCAGGCGATCTGCTTGAGGAGATCCTGCTTGTTGTCGGTCGTGAAGCGGCTGTACCGGGAGATCTGCCGGTGGGAGTCCCACTCGCGGAGCATCACCTCCACGCACCGGCGGTACAACGCCGCCCGTCGCTCCGGAAGTTCGAGATCCCGCTCGTACACGATGGCGATCAGGCTGAGCAGCAGCGGGTTCGCGGCGAGGGTCTGCAGCCGGGAGTTGCCGGACAGCGCCTGCACCAGACCGTCGGAGCGAACGTCCTTCGGACCGAACCAGTTCGCGATGAACGTCTTGATCTGCGCCCACTCGAAGTCCAGCGCTTCCATCACCTGGAACTGCACCAGCCCGCTGCGCCAGCCGTGCCGCCGACAGGTGACGACCATGGGCGCCTTCGGGAACCGGGCCGCCAGCCGGTTCACCTCGTTGGCCACGCGGTTGTACGCCGCCGTCGCCTCCTCGGTGGAACCCCCGCCCAGCACCTCGTCGAGCCCGTCGAGCAGGAGCGCGGCTGTCCCGTCGGTGAGCTTCGCCTCCATGTGGGCCCGGGAGCCCGCGAACCCGTACCGATCGGCCCAGAATTCGGCCAGGTAGTCGAGCAGGCTGGTGTGGCCGCTGCCGATGAAGTGGTTCAGCTCCACGTAGGCGGGCAGGTCGGGCAGCCCCGGCATCCCGCGCCGGGTCGCGATCCCGAACGCCAGATGCCGCACCATGGTGGTCTTGCCGGCACCGGGATCCCCCACGACAACGATGCGCTGATGCCGCTGCAGCGCCTCCATCGGCGCGAGGGTGGCGGGGGAGGCCCGATCGGGCCTCGGAGGCTTCTTGGGCGCCTCGATCCCTTCCTGGTCGACGACGGCAGACGCCAGATCTTCCAGCTCGATCGCGGTCAGGAGCTCATCGTCGTACAGATACCGCAGCGGCTCCTGCTCCTGCACCCGCACCTGGACGTACAGCTTCTTCAGGTCCAACGGCCGTGACAGGTCGAGAATGCGCAGCATCGACAGCTCGTGCGCCAGCTTCTCGCAGTACTCGGCCGCCCCGAGCTCCACCTCCCGATGGAGCGTCGCCTCCAGCAGCGCGGCCCGCTCCCGCTCCCGCTCGGCCTCCGCCTCGGCGCGCCGCCGCTCCCGCTCGGCCGTCTCCACCTCGTGGTCCCACGTCCGGCGCTTCACCTCCAGATCGACATCGAGCTGGTGCTGCACCTTCTGCGCTTCCAGCTCGGCCGCCCACGTGGCCTTGTCCCGCTCCAACGCCCGCGTGCGGCGTATCTGATAGAGCAGCCCGGCCCCCGCGATGAGTGCCGCCGTGATGGCGCCGAACATCGTGTAGAGCGTGGTGTTGTTCGCAGCAGCCGACTGGACTAACACGTAACCCCCGACGTGTGCTGACGGCTCAGCTCAGCTGGGCTGAGCGGCGGCGAATGCGACGAAGGCGGCCCAGGAGGAGGCGGGGACGGCGAGGGCCGGTCCCTGCGGGTCCTTGGAGTCGCGGATGTGAACGGTGGTGGGGTGGATGGCTACCTCCACGCACTCGCCGCCTTCGCCGCCACTGTGGGTGGACTTGCGCCAGTCGTAGGCGATCTCGATGCACTCGCCGCCGCTGCCGCCGCTGTAGGTGCTCTTGAACCAGATCAGGTCGCTCATGTCTCTCCCGCCAACTGCTTGATCAGAGCTGCGGATTCCTCGATCCCGAGGGCCTGCGTTCGGATCATTGCATAACGCTGGGAGTAGCGGGCCACCTCGTCCGGGTCGGAGATCAACAGGCTGCGCTCCTGTGCCTCCAGATAAACCAATTGCTTGTGCCCCGGGGTTTCAACCAGCGTCATTCCGCCATCAACGCCCGCATGCTCGCCGTGAGCCGAAGCCAGAACCTGCACGACCACGTTCCGCAGGGCCGCGCACCGCAGGATGTGGTCAAGCAGTTCGTGCATGCCGTCGCGGGTTCCGAACCGCCGCCGCAGTACGGACTCTTCGATCACGAAGCTGAACAACGCCACCGGCTTGCGGAAGAACAGCGTCTGCCGTGCGAGGCGCGCCTCGACCAGTCGCTCGACCTCCTCGTCCTCCAACGGGGGGAAGCGCGAACCGATCACGGCCCGCGCGTAAGCCTCCGTCTGCAGCAACCCATTCAGCATGTGCGTGCTGTACGACGAGACGCTCAACGCCTCCGCCTCCAGCTTCGCGAAGTCCTTGAAGAACGCCGGGTACCGGTCGTGAGCCAGGTGCTCAGTAGCGATCGCCAGAAGTCCACCCGCCTCCAGCGCCTCATCAGCCGCCGCGATGAACTCAGGCGACGGGATGCGCTCGCACGTCTCGACGGCGCTGACGTACGAGTCGGAGACATGTACCAGCTCGCCCAGCTGGGCCTGTGTGAGGCCGCGCGACTTGCGGAACGTACGCAATAGCTCGGCGAAGTACCGTGCGGTCCCCGAGGATCCAGCGCTCTGACCCATTCTCGCCACCCCACACCCGTCAGCTCGATTCCACACGTCTCCACGGGAGTTCGACCCGAACCCCCACCCAGCCTCTGTCGAGGTTCCGGTCCTGTTCAGGCTAGCTGTGCGTGCCGACAGTGGACGCATGAATACAGAAAGTAACCGAGTCAACGTCCTGCACCCATGGCTGCCGGTCTCCGGGCACCGGCTTCGCAAGGCCGGCGTCTTCTTCGACGCCGTCCGGGTCGCGGAAGAGGTCGGCGAGGAGCTGGCGACGCGGCTCGAAGCTCTCACGAACGGTGAACCGGGGCCGGTGATCGGGGAGTCGGCGGGGTGCCGGTGGATGTACTTCCTGGTTGCGCCCGGGAGTTCCGCGGGGCGCAGCTGGCCACCGGGGACCACCCGTCTGGGATCGGGCGGCCGCGACGCCTACGTCGGCATCCCCGCCCTCGCCGGTCTCACCTGGCCCCTGAGCTGGCGCTGCGCGCCTCGGCCCGACCGCCGGCTCGTCGACCCCGACCTCCTGCACGGAACGCTCTGTGCCCAACTCGGCTGGGAGCCGCGCCCGTTGGAGCGTGGTTGAGGTTCAGGCGGTGCGAAGTGCCCTTCTGCGGCGCTGCGCACCTTGACCGGGCGGAGGGGGAGGCCCCGGCGCTGCGCGCCTGCCAGTGAGCCGCCCCGCTGCGCGGCCCGGTGTTGTGCGGTGAATCCGGTCCGCTGCGCTCCCCGGGTGCGGAGTGAGGCCGGTCCGCTGCGCTCCCCGGATGGGGGCGCATCCTGACGCCTTGAGCCCCATGCGGCCGCAAGGGATCACCCCGTGCGCCTGGATGCCGCCTGAGCAGTCCTCCGGCCACACACGGTGATCCACATCGGGCCCGAAGGCGCCCCCTGAACCCCATGGGTCATCTCTCGTCACACTCGCCCCATATTTCGGCGGGGAGAGTGGGCCGGAGTCCGGCCACGGCCAGAACCCGCCACCGTCAGGGCACCTCCGGCCCCGACCACCCACCACTCGGCCAGGGGAGCGAAGCTGACCGGTTCGCTTCGCATCACCGGGCCGCGCAGCGGGTCGGCTCACTGGCAGGCGCGCAGCGCCGGGGCCTCCCCCTCCGCCCGGTCAAGGCGCGAAGCGACGCAGAAGAGCACTCCGCATCGCTCGAACCCCAGCCACCCACCCCCCGCACCCACCCCCCGCACCCACCCCCCCGCACCCACCCCCCGCACCCACCCCCCGCACCCGCACACGTACATGCACACGTACACGAACACACGAGAGGGGGCCCGCCCATCGGGCGAGCCCCCAACCCCTCCCCCCGGAGGGCTACTTGTTGAGTTCCAGCTGGTCGATGATCCAGCTGCCCAGTTCCTCCGTCATGAGGGTGTGTTCCTCGTTCTGGGAGGCGCACAGGAACGCGTCGAGCTCGCTTTCCTGGGACGGGATCGCGCTGATGTCGGCGTAGAGGTCCTCGTGGGTGTCGATGTCGCGGATGGCGACGGCGCTGACGGCCGGGACGAAGGCGATCGAGCGGTAGTGGGCGGTGGCGGGCTGGTCGGCGCCGTTGAGTTCGTCGGCGGCGATGCCGAAGGATTCGAGGGTTCCGCCGGGAGCTCCGTCCATTTCGGGCAGCCCTGAGGTGTGGACCTCCTTGGCGGTCTGGAGGAACAGCTTGAGGTAGGCCACGAGTTGGTTCTCGGTGTCGTCCTGGAGGTACAGGGCGGTGTTCTTGAAGAGGCCGCCGGTGATCTCCAGCGCCAGCTCACCGGCCGGGACGTCGTTGGGGGTGCCGGTACCGGAGCCGTTGGCGACGCCGATCTTGCGGATCCCGTTCGGGTTGAGGGGGCCGGTCGGCCACCATCCGTACTCCGCCAGCTTCGCGAGGAAGTCCGTACGGTTCTGGTGCTGGATGGGCTCCGCGGCGATGCTCGCCTTGTGCCGCCACATGAGTTCGGTGGCGGCCTCGCTGTTGATCATGTTCTGCATGCCGTCGCTGATCGGCGCCAGGAAGTGCGCCAGCCCCTGGAGGCTCAGCGGGATCCAGGCGCCCCGGTGCGGGCTGTCGTAGGAGATGTAGGTGCCGACCTCGTGGTTGCTGCCCTCGTGCTCCATCTTGGCGAGGGCGAACCGGGTGACGAGCCCGCCCATGCTGAACCCGCCGACCGTCATGAGGTCGCTCTTGTTCGCGCGCTGGTCCTTCGCGCGGTTGATACAGGAGATCGCGACCTCCGCGTTCTTCAGGATCGACGCGGACCGCTCGGCGTAGCCGAGGATGATCAAGTCATAGCCGCGGGCGCCCAGTTCGCGGACGAACGGGTACTCGCCGTGGTCCAGCCCTTCCCAGAACAGGAAGAGATTGCTCGGCCCCATCGAGAAGCCGTCGCTCAGGATGACGGGCTTCACCAGTTCCGTGTGGCCCTCGGCGTAGAACACCCAGGCGGTGCCGCCCTCGAACTCCCAGGTCTCGTCGACCACGGGCCCGACGTGCGGGTCGCCTGTCACGCGGGCGGTGGTGGCTCCCAGCGAGCCGAACGGTTGAACAGCAGGTCCGGTCATAGGTCGGTCCCCTCCTATGTGCCCCATGGGCCCGTGGGCCCCTCGTGCTGCCGGTGGCCGCCGGCGGTGTCCTCGGCGGCCATCGGGAACGTATCGCCGGGAGCGGAAGAAGTAATCCGAACATGACCGAACATCAGCAATAAGGCTAAAAGACGCTTATAGCGTGATCAGGTGGCCCATTAGGCCGTCTTGCGCACCGGGTTGGACCGCCGCCTCGGACGCCGTCCTCGCGGGCGCTTTATGCTCGCCGGTATGAGCGATGCGACCCCGCTGGGGCCCGAGGACCTGAAGATCATCACCCTGGCGCGGTCCGCCCGGGCCCGCAACGGCGTGCCCGAGGGCGCGGCCGTACGCGACGAGACCGGCCGTACGTACGTCGCCGGCACCGTCGCGCTGGACTCGCTGAAGCTCAGCGCCCTGCAGACCGCCGTCGCCATGGCGGTCGCCAGCGGCGCGCAGTCCCTGGAGGCGGCGGCCGTCGTCACCGCCGCCGAGACCCCGGCCGACGCCGACCGGGCCGCCGTCCGCGACCTCGGCGGACCGGAGACCCCGGTGCACCTGGCGGGCCCCGACGGGACGCTGCGCGTCACGGTCTCCGCGGGCTGACCGAAACCCCCGGACGCACAGCGCTCAGAGCGCGTCGGGTCCGCGCTCGCCCGTGCGGACCCGTACCGCCGTCTCGACCGGCACCGACCAGACCTTGCCGTCGCCGATCTTGCCGGTGCGGGCGGCGTTCACGACCGCCTCGATGACGGCCTCGGCGTCGGCGTCCTCCACCAGGACCTCGATCCGGACCTTCGGCACCAGGTCGACGCGGTACTCGGCCCCCCGGTAGACCTCCGTGTGGCCGCGCTGGCGCCCGTAGCCGCTGGCCTCGGTGACGGTGAGGCCGTGGACGCCGAGCTCCAGGAGCGCCGTCTTCACCTCGTCCAGCTTGAACGGCTTGATGACGCCGGTGACCAGCTTCATTCGGCGGAGCTCCTGTTCTTGGCGTGGGCAAGGGCCTGGGCGAGAGCCGAGGCGTGCACGTGCGGGGCGCCCTGCGAGACGACGCCGTGATCGTATGCCGACTCCGCGTGCACGGTCAGGTCGAGGCCGGTGAGTTCGTCCTCCGCCGATACCCGGAAGCCCATCAGCCGGTCGATGACCTTCCCGATCCCGTACGTGACGGTGAACGCGTACGCCCCGACGACCGCCACCGCGACGGCCTGCCTGCCGAGCTGGCCGAGGCCGCCGCCGTAGAACAGGCCCTCGGGGCCGCCGGTCATGGTGGCGGTGGCGAGGAAGCCGATGAGCAGGGTTCCGACGATGCCGCCGATGAGGTGCACCCCGACCACGTCGAGGGAGTCGTCGTAGCCGAGCCGGAACTTCCAGCTGACGGCGAACGAGCAGAGCACCCCGGCGGCCAGGCCCACGACCAGCGCCCCCATCAGGTCCACCGACCCGCAGGCCGGGGTGATCGCGACCAGGCCGGCCACCGCACCGGACGCGGCACCCAGCGTCGTGGCGTGGCCGTCGCGGCGCTTCTCCACGATCAGCCAGCCGAGCAGGCCTGCGCAGCCCGCGACCTGGGTGTTGAGGAACGCGGCCGCGGCCAGGCCGTTCGCGCCGAGTGCCGAGCCCGCGTTGAAGCCGAACCAGCCGAACCAGAGCAGCCCGGCGCCGAGCACCACCAGCGGAAGGTTGTGCGGCCGCATGGCCTCCTTGCGGAAGCCGAGCCGCGGGCCGAGGACCAGCGCCAGCGCCAGTCCCGAAGCGCCGGAGCAGACCTCGACGACGGTGCCGCCCGCGAAGTCCAGTGCGCCCAGTTTCGCCACGATCCAGCCACCGGTGCCGAAGACCCAGTGGGCCACCGGGACGTATACGAGAAGCGTCCAGACGAGCACGAACGCCACCCAGGCGCCGAACTTCGCGCGGTCGGCGATGGCGCCACTGATCAGTGCGGCCGTGACGACGGCGAAGGTCAGCTGGAACGTGGCGAACAGCAGCGTCGGGACATGGCCCGTGACGCTCGTCGGGCCGATGTCGTGCATGCCCAGATGGTCCAGGCCGCCGATCAGCCCGAGGCCGCCGGCGTCCGGGCCGAAGGCGAGCGAATAGCCCGCGACCAGCCAGACCACCGTCACCAGCGCGATCGACACGAAGCTCATCATGAGCATGTTGAGGACGCTCTTCGTGCGGACCATGCCGCCGTAGAAGAGGGCCAGGCCCGGTGTCATCAGCAGGACGAGCGCGGTGGCGGCGAGCAGCCAGGCGGTGTCTCCGGAGTCGATTCCGGCCGACAGATACGGCACGAGGACTTCCCTTCCCGGGGCGGCGGGGGGTGGTGCACGGCGGTGGATGGACCCGAGCCTCACGGTCGGCGGTTTCCGGATGTGGGCAGACGTGTTTCCGCCGTGTTTCGTGTTGCGGAGGAGTTTCCGGCAGCTCACATCCGGCCGCCGCCCGGGTTCACGGGTGCCGGTGTGACCCGGGCCCGCCGCGATCGGGGAGAATGGGCCGCATGAGCGCCAGTCCCCAGTCCTCCGAGGCCGTCCACCGGTCCGGCTTCGCATGCTTCGTCGGCCGCCCCAACGCGGGCAAGTCGACCCTCACGAACGCTCTCGTCGGCATCAAGGTCGCCATCACCTCAAGCCGGCCGCAGACCACCCGGCACACGGTGCGCGGCATCGTGCACCGCCCTGACGCGCAGTTGATCCTCGTCGACACCCCTGGACTGCACAAGCCGCGCACGCTGCTGGGCGAGCGGCTCAACGACGTGGTCCGCTCGACCTGGGCCGAGGTCGACGTGATCGGTTTCTGTGTGCCGGCCGACCAGAAGCTCGGCCCCGGTGACAAGTACATCGCCAAGGAGCTCGCCGGGGTCCGCAAGACCCCCAAGATCGCGATCGTCACCAAGACGGACCTGGTCGACGACAAGGTGCTCCGTGAGCAGCTGCTCGCGATCGCGGAGCTCGGCCGCGAGCTGGGCATCGAGTGGGCGGAGATCATCCCCGTCTCGGCCGTCGCGGACGTCCAGGTCGGCCTGCTCGCCGACCTGATCATCCCGCTGCTCCCGGAGGGCCCGCAGCTCTACGCGGACGGCGACCTCACCGACGAGCCCGAGCAGATCATGGTCGCGGAACTGATCCGCGAGGCCGCGCTCGAAGGCGTACGGGACGAGCTGCCGCACTCCATCGCGGTCGTCGTCGAGGAGATGATCCCGCGCGAGGACCGGCCGAAGGACAAGCCGCTGCTCGACATCCACGCCAACATCTACATCGAGCGGTCCAGCCAGAAGGGCATCATCATCGGCCCCAAGGGCGCCCGCCTCAAGGACGTCGGCACCAAGTCGCGCAAGCACATCGAGGCGCTGCTCGGCACGCCGGTCTTCCTTGATCTGCATGTGAAGATCGCCAAGGACTGGCAGCGCGACCCGAAGCAGCTGCGCAAGCTGGGGTTCTGACGGTCGTGGCCCCGAACGCCGGCCGGCGTTCGGGGCCACCCGTCACGCACCTTCCTTGAGCACCGTCTGGATCAGATCGCGCTGCGCGTCCGTCAGGTGCGGGTCCGCGCAGTGGACGGTGCGGCCGTCGACGGTGATCTCGTAGTGGAAACCGTCCGGCACCCCGCGGTCCGGCGCGGAACCGCCCTGCTCGACGGCCTCAAGGGCCACACCGTGCAGATGAGCGGCATCGGGCCGGCCGGTGGTGTCCAGCACGGCCCGACGCTCGATTCCGGCGAAGCCGCCGGAACGGATGACTTCAATGCGCACGGTGCTCCTCAGCCCTCGTGACCCCACGTGCCGTCCGGCCGTCAGGTCTAGCGCGGGAGGTCCGCGCCATTGCCCGTCGACGTCGGGACGCCGACCTGCGACCACGCCTTCAGTACGGCCTGGTGCGCCTCACCTTCCCCGAACCGCGCCTGAGCGGCGGAGACGGTCAGCCGGGCGAACTCGGCGAACGTCGCCTTCGTGGAGATCTCCCCGCCGGTCAGCACGTCGTACCAGATCTGCCCGGCCTTCTCCCAGGCATACCCGCCGAGGGACTCGGCCACCAGGTAGAAGGCGTGGTTGGGGATGCCGGAGTTGATGTGCACGCCGCCGTTGTCACGGCCGGTCGTCACATACTGGTCCATGCTGCCGGGCTGCGGGTCCTTGCCGAGCTGGGGGTCGTCGTAGGCCGTGCCCGGCGCCCTCATCGAGCGCAGCGCGTCACCGTGGATGTTCGGGCCGAGCAGTCCGGCGCCGATGAGCCAGTCGGCCGTATCGGCCGTCTGCTGCAGCGAGTACTGCTTGATGAGCGAGCCGAACACGTCGGACATCGACTCGTTGAGCGCGCCCGACTGGCCGAAGTAGGTCAGGTTCGCCGTGTACTGGGTCACGCCGTGGGTCAGCTCGTGGCCGATCACGTCGATCGGCAGGGTGAAGTCGAGGAAGATCTCGCCGTCGCCGTCCCCGAACACCATCTGCTCGCCGTTCCAGAAGGCGTTGTTGTACCCCTGGCTGTAGTGCACGGTCGCGTTGAGCGGCAGGCCCTGGTCGTCGATCGAGTGCCGTCCGTACGCCTTGAGGTACAGCTCGAAGGTGGCGCCGAGACCCGCGTGCGCGCGGTTGACGGTCTGGTCCTTGCTGTCCTTGTCGACCTCGCCGCGGCACTTCCGGCCCGGGAGCGCCGTCTGGTGCTTGGCGTCGAAGATCGTGCGTTTCGGCTGGTCGGAGACGATCGCGCCGGCGATGGAAGGAGCGCCGATGACGGTGGTCAGCCGGCGGTGAGTGCGCTCGTAGGCATCCCGTTCCAGGGTGCGGCGGCCGAGATCGGAGAGTGCGCGGTCCTCGGACGTGGCCATCTTGTCGAGGACGTGCGGAGGAATGATCGTGCAGAAAGTAGGTGTCGCGTCCATGGCGGCAATGTGGCACGTGGCGACGGGACTGTCACTGCTTGCGACGATGATTACTGAAAAGGGACGGAAGATCATGGTTTTACTGGACAGAACCACTCGTCTTGCATACTGAGAGGGAGCGCGCTTCGGGTGCGATTTCCGAGCGGGCTCGGCTATGGTCGTCCACATCATGCGTTTCGGGCTGCTTCTCCTTAGCTGCCGCGGCGAGGGCCTGTAGTCGTAGGCCGACCCCCTCCCCGCGGAGTTCTGGCGTGCGCATCGCCGTCGGCCGTACTGGAGCCGGACCCATGAGGAGCCCACCGCAGATGTCCCAGAACCCCGCGAATTCCGTAGGCCGCCCCACGCCCATCACGGCGGCGAGCGTGCGCCAGCGCCCCACCTCGATGCCGATCCACAAGTACGCGCCCTACGACGCCGTCGACATCGCCGACCGCACCTGGCCGAACGCGCGGATCACCAAGGCGCCGCGCTGGCTCTCCACGGACCTGCGGGACGGCAACCAGGCGCTGATCGACCCGATGTCCCCGGCGCGCAAGCGGGCGATGTTCGATCTGCTGGTGAAGATGGGCTACAAGGAGATCGAGGTCGGTTTCCCGTCGTCCGGCGAGACCGACTTCGCGTTCGTGCGCTCCATCATCGAAGAGGGCGCGATCCCCGAGGACGTGACGATCTCCGTCCTGACGCAGGCCCGCGAGGAGCTGATCGAGCGGACCGTCGAGTCGCTGGTCGGCGCCCGCCAGGCCACCGTGCACCTGTACAACGCGACCGCGCCGGTCTTCCGCCGGGTGGTCTTCCGCGGCACCAAGGAGCAGGTCAAGGCCATCGCCGTGGACGGCACGCGGCTGGTCATGGAGTACGCGGAGAAGATCCTGGGCTCCGACACGGTCTTCGGCTACCAGTACAGCCCGGAGATCTTCACCGACACCGAGCTGGACTTCGCCCTGGAGGTCTGCGAGGGCGTCATGGACGTCTGGCAGCCGGAGGCCGGCCGCGAGATCATCCTGAACCTGCCGGCGACCGTCGAGCGCTCCGCCGCCAGCACGCACGCCGACCGCTTCGAGTGGATGTCGCGCAACCTGTCGCGCCGCGAGAACGTGTGCCTGTCGGTGCACCCGCACAACGACCGGGGCACCGCGGTGGCCGCCGCCGAGCTGGCGATCATGGCGGGTGCGGACCGGATCGAGGGCTGCCTGTTCGGGCAGGGCGAGCGCACCGGCAACGTCGACCTGGTCACCCTGGGCATGAACCTGTTCAGCCAGGGCGTGGACCCGGAGATCGACTTCTCGCAGATCGACGAGATCCGCCGCACCACCGAGTACTGCAACCAGATGGAGATCCACCCGCGCCACCCGTACGCGGGCGACCTGGTCTACACGTCCTTCTCCGGCTCCCACCAGGACGCCATCAAGAAGGGCTTCGAGGCGATGGAGGCCGACGCGGCCGCCGCCGGCAGGACCGTCGACGAGATCCCGTGGGCGGTCCCGTACCTGCCGATCGACCCGAAGGACGTCGGCCGCTCCTACGAGGCCGTCATCCGGGTCAACTCGCAGTCCGGCAAGGGCGGTATCGCGTACGTCCTGAAGAACGACCACAAGCTGGACCTGCCGCGCCGGATGCAGATCGAGTTCTCCAAGATCATTCAGACCAGGACCGACGACGTGGGCGGCGAGATCACGCCCGCCGAGATCTGGGCGTCCTTCCGCGACGAGTACCTGCCGACGACGGAGAACGCCTGGGGCCGCATCGAACTGCGTTCCGCCCAGGCCGAGACCACGACGGACGGCGGCGACGCGCTGACCGTGGAAGCCGTCGTGGACGGTGTCGCGACGGTGCTCAACGGTCGCGGCAACGGTCCGATCTCCGCGTTCTTCGACGCGCTGTCCTCGGTCGGCATCGACGCGCGGCTGCTGGACTACACCGAGCACACGCTGAGCGAGGGCGCGAGCGCCCGGGCGGCGTCGTACATCGAGTGCGCGATCGACGGCAAGGTGCTGTGGGGCATCGGCATCGACCCCAACACCACGCGCGCCTCCCTGAAGGCGGTCGTCTCGGCCGTCAACCGGGCGGCCCGCTGAGTGACGCCTTCGGGTGAGTACATCCGTTCCTGAGCCCGTCCGGCCGGCTCGCGGACGAACTCCTACGGCAACGGCCGCGGCGGCCTTCACGGGCCCGCCGCGGCCGTTGGCGCGTCCGGGAACCTGGGCGGAACGGACCCCGGAACGTGCCCGGTACGCCCGGAAACCCCTGTCCTGTGCCCACCGGCCGCAGGGGCGCCGGCCAACAGCGAGATCACGTCAATCCTCTTCCCGGGCCGACCCGCTGTGACCTGCTACGACTCCGTGCGGAGGCGGCCGATCCGGAAATCCCCCCTTACGCGGTACTGACTGCGCGTCATTGGTGTGGCTAACATCACGGCAGCAGTAACGGCACCGTTGCCGAGGCGTTACGCACATGTGCGTGCCGGATCGGTGCGTACCGGGACGAAACGCCGGAGGGTGCAACGTGGTTCAGCTGCGAGGGCTGTGCTTCTGGGGTGTGCGCACCGCATGGCACACCGAGGACGACGGCGAGTTCTTCTGCCCCGCCTGCGGTGGCGACCGTGCTTATCACCGGCGCAGCGGCACACGGCGCCTCACCGTGCTCAACGTTCCCCTGCTGACGCGGGGACCGGCCGGTGTGGTCATCGAATGCAGCGGCTGCCACGGGCACTTCGGTGCCGAGACGCTCGACCACCCCACGACGGCCCGGTTCTCCGCGATGCTGCGCGACGCCGTCCACACCGTCGCACTCGCCGTGCTGACGGCGGGCGGGGCCACGGGCCGGCCGGCCCGGGAGGAAGCCGTGCGCGCGGTGCGCGCCGCCGGCTTCGCCGACTGCACGGAGGACCAGCTCCTCGGACTGCTGGCGGCGATCGTCGCCGACGCGGGCCGGTTCCCCGGCGCCGCCGACGCCCTCGGCCCCGACTCCTTCGCCGACGCCCTCGACGGCTGCGGCAGTTGGCTCTCCATCGAGCTCCACGAGGCCCTGGAGCCGCTCTCCGCGCACCTCGCGCCCCAGGGGCGCGAACGGATCCTGCTGCAGGGCGCGCGGATCGCCCTCGCCGACGGTCCCTACCTTCCCGCCGAGCGGGAGGCGCTGGTCGCGGTCGGCCGCTGTCTGTCGCTGCCCGCGGGGGACACCGACCGGCTCCTCGCCGAGGCCGCGGGCGCACCGTCCTGACACAGCCCCCGGATGCCGGGCGGCGCGCCCCCCGGGCGCGGCCGTCCGGGTGACAGTGAATCGTTTCCGCAGGTCGGTGAGGTGCAACGCCGGCGCATCGACGGAAGGGCTCAGGCGTTCAGTACGCCTTCTCACAGGAGCCTGTCCCCATGCGCATTCGTCATTCGGTCGCCGCGTCCCTCGGCGCCCTCGCCCTCGTCCTGACCCTGTCCGCACCGGCGGACGCGGCCGACGGGACCTTCGTCTACACGTACTCCGGCCTGGACGGCAGCCCACAGTCGGCCACCTTGGACAACCCGCCGAACCGGGAGTGCATCACCCTCCCCGAGGTCGCCGACCCGTCGTCGAGCTCGCCCGCGCACTCTCCGCTGAACCGCACCGACGCCACCGCCGTCGTCTTCACCGACCCCGGCTGCGAGGGCGACTCCTACCGGCTGCGGCCCTTCACCGGCCACGGCTCCGAGCGGCTGAAGCTGCGCTCCGTCCTGTTCGTCTGACCGTCCTGCTGCGCCCCGGTACGAGCCGCTCGCAGCCCGTACCGGGGCACAGCGGTCTTGCACGGGCCAGGGTGCCCGGAGGCCCCTTCCCGTACCGGACAATGGGCCGTATGAGTCTGTTCCGCGACGACGGCATCGTGCTGCGCACCCAGAAGCTGGGTGAGGCGGACCGGATCATCACGCTGCTCACCCGCAGACACGGGCGGGTGCGGGCGGTGGCCCGTGGGGTCCGCCGCACGAAATCGAAGTTCGGGGCGCGGCTGGAACCGTTCAGCCATGTCGACGTGCAGTTGTTCGCGCGGGGCGGGGAACTGGTCGGACGCGGGCTGCCGTTGTGCACACAGGGTGAGACGATCGCTCCGTACGGTAGCGCCATCGCGGCCGACTACGACCGCTACACCGCCGGCACGGCGATGCTGGAGACGGCGGAACGGTTCACCGACCACGAGGGCGAACCGGCCGTCCAGCAGTACCTGCTCCTCGTCGGCGCGCTGCGCACCCTGGCGGCGGGCGAGCACCAGCCACGGCTGATCCTCGACGCGTTCCTGCTGCGCTCACTGGCCGTGAACGGCTATGCGCCCAGCTTCGACAACTGTGCCAAATGCGGTATGGACGGGCCGAATCGGTTCTTTTCGGTAGGGGCGGGAGGAGTCGTCTGCGCCGAGTGCCGTGTGCCGGGAAGCGTCGTACCCTCACGGGAGTCCCTGGAACTGCTCGGCGCGCTGCTGGGCGGGGACTGGGAGACGGCGGACGCCTGCGAGCCGCACTTCTGCCGGGAGGGCAGCGGGCTGGTCGCGGCGTATCTGCAGTGGCACCTGGAGCGTGGGCTGCGGTCGCTGAAGTTCGTCGAGAAGTAGCGCGCGGCAGCGCGCGGTGGACCGAGCAGTACGCAGTACCGAGATGTAGGAGAGGCAACGCGCATGGCACGTCGCGGGATTCTGGGCCGTTCCCGACCGGAGTACCGGACTCCGGACCCGCACCCGTCCGGTGCGGTGCCCCCGAAGATCCCGGGGGAGCTGGTGCCGCAGCACGTCGCCATCGTCATGGACGGCAACGGCCGCTGGGCGAAGGAGCGCGGCCTGCCGCGCACCGAGGGCCACAAGGTCGGCGAGTCCGTCGTCCTCGACGTCCTCAAGGGCAGCATCGAGCTGGGCGTCAAGAACCTCTCCCTGTACGCCTTCTCGACCGAGAACTGGAAGCGCTCGCCCGACGAGGTGCGCTTCCTGATGAACTTCAACCGGGACGTCATCCGCCGCCGCCGCGACGAGATGGACGAGCTCGGCATCCGCATCCGCTGGGTGGGCCGGATGCCCAAGCTGTGGAAGTCCGTCGTCCAGGAGCTCCAGGTCGCCCAGGAGCAGACGAAGGACAACGACGCCATGACGCTGTACTTCTGCGTCAACTACGGCGGCCGAGCGGAGATCGCGGACGCGGCCGCCGCCATGGCGGCGGACGTGAAGGCCGGCAAGCTCGACCCCTCCAAGGTCAACGAGAAGACCTTCGCGAAGTACCTGTACTACCCGGACATGCCGGACGTGGACCTCTTCATCCGCCCCTCCGGCGAGCAGCGCACCTCCAACTTCCTGCTCTGGCAGACCGCCTACGCCGAGATGGTCTTCCAGGACGTCCTGTGGCCCGACTTCGACCGCCGCGACCTCTGGCGCGCCTGCCACGAATTCGCCTCCCGCGACCGCCGCTTCGGCGGCGCCCTCCCGAACGACCTCGTCCCGGACGCCGATAAGCGCGGCTGAGCAGGGCGTGCGTCGCGGCTGAGCACGAAAGCCGATGGTCCGCCGCCTACCCGCGGCGGACCATCGGCTTTGCTATGACGTGCGGGACCGCGCAGCGGTCAGGCGTCCTTCGGGGGAGCCGCGGTGGCGCACTCGGCGCAGGTGCCGAAGATCTCCACCGTGTGGGCGACGTTGACGAAGCCGTGGTCGGTGGCGATGGCCTCGGCCCACTTCTCGACGGCCGGGCCCTCGACCTCGACGGCCTTGCCGCACATGCGGCAGACGAGGTGGTGGTGGTGGCCGTCGGAGCAGCGGCGGTAGACGGACTCGCCGTCGTCCGTGCGCAGCACGTCGACCTCGCCGGCGTCGGCGAGGGACTGCAGCGTGCGGTAGACGGTGGTGAGGCCGACGGAGTCGCCGCGGTGCTTGAGAAGGTCGTGGAGGTCCTGGGCGCTGCGGAATTCCTCGACCTCGTCGAGCGCGGCGGCGACGGCAGCGCGCTGCCGGGTCGATCGGCCCTGCACGGGGGGCTTGGTGGTCGTCACCGACGCCTCCTTCTCGGTCGTCACCGTCACCGTCCAGATGTCCGGTCGGTCGTCATTGTGTCAGGCCACAGGGCCTAAACCCGAACGTCGTCCTGGGGGACGCGCGCGGCGGGTACCTCCAGGGTGCACCGTTCCGCGGCGGCAGCGGAACCTCGGGCCCGTTTTCTTGCGAGCGGACCGGCGAGCAGGGCCAGGGCGATGAAGATGGCGATGGCCAGCAGAACGATCGTCGGTCCCGACGGAACGTCCACGTAGAACGACGTGACGGCTCCGGAGAGCGACACCGTCACACCGATGAGGACGGCCAGGGCGAACGTCATCGCGAAGCTGCGGGAGAGCTGCTGGGCCGCGGCGACCGGGACAACCATGAGGGCGCTGACGAGCAGCAGGCCGACGACGCGCATCGCGACGGTGACGGTGACGGCGGCGGTGACCGCCACGAGCAGGTTCAGCAGCCGGACCGGCAGCCCCGTGACGCGGGCGAACTCCTCGTCCTGGCAGATCGCGAAGAGCTGCCGGCGCAGCCCGACTGTGACGAGCACCACGAACGCGGCGAGCACGCAGATGGTCGTGACGTCCTGCGGCGAGACGGTGTTGAGCGAGCCGAAGAGGTACGTGACGAGGTTCGCGTTGGAGCCCGTGTCGGACATGCTCATCAGCATCACGCCGCCGGCCATGCCGCCGTAGAACAGCATCGCTAGAGCGATGTCGCCGTGCGTCTTGCCGTACCAGCGGATCAGCTCGATGGCGACGGAGCCGACGACGGCCACGGCGGTGGCCATCCAGATCGGGCTGGCGTTGAGCAGGAAGCCCAGGCCGACGCCGGTCATCGCGACATGGCCGATGCCGTCGCCCATCAGCGCCTGGCGGCGCTGGACGAGGTAGATGCCGATGGCGGGGGCGGTGATGCCGACCAGGACGGCCGCGATCAGGGCCCGCTGCATGAAGGCGTAGTCGAGGATGTCCATCAGCTCAGCAGCCCCGTCCTGATCGGTTCGGCGTCGTGTGCGGCGTGCGGGTGCACATGGTCGTGGCCGGGCAGCGCGTGCTGGCCGACGGCGCGCGGCGGCGGTCCGTCGTGGACGACGCAGCCGTCCCGCAGCACCACCGCGCGGTCGATCAGCGGCTCCAGCGGCCCGAGCTCGTGCAGGACGAGCAGCACGGTGGCGCCGCCCGCGACCTGCTCGCGCAGGGTGCCGGCCAGGATCTCCTGGCTGGCCACGTCCACGCCCGCCATCGGCTCGTCCATGATCAGCAGTTCGGGCTCCACGGCCAGCGCGCGGGCGATGAGCACCCGCTGGTGCTGCCCGCCGGACAGCGCGTTGACGGAGTCCCTGGCGCGGTCGGCCATACCGACCAGCTCCAGCGCCCGGTCGACCGCCGCGCGGTCGGCCCGGCCGAGCGGCCGCAGCCGGGTACGGGCCAGCCGGCCGGCGGAGACGACCTCGCGGACGGTCGCCGGCACGCCGCTCGCGGCGGTGGTGCGCTGCGGGACGTAGCCGATCCTGGCCCAGTCGCGGAAGCGCTTGAGCGGGGTGCCGAACAGCTCGAGACGGCCCTCGCTGAGCGGCACCTGGCCGACGACGGCGCGGACCGCCGTCGACTTGCCGGAGCCGTTGGCACCGAGCAGCGCGACGACCTCTCCGCGGCCGACCGCCAGGTCCACCCCGCGCAGTACGGGCCGGGATCCGAGCGAGGCCGTCGCCCCGCGCAGGGATATGACCGGGACCGGCTCCCTGTCCGCCTCCGTCATGCCTGCCTCCTTCACCAGGTGCTCCGTCATCTGCTCGGTCATCGCGTCCTTCACTTGCTGCCGAGTGCCGTCTGCAGAGCCTTGAGGTTGCTCTGCTGGACCTCGAAGTAGTCGGTGCCCTTGGACTTGTCGGTGATGCCCTCGAGGGGGTCCAGTACATCGGTCTTCAGCTTCAGGTCGCCGGCCAGGGTCTTGGCGGTGGCGTTGCTGGCGAGCGTCTCGAAGAAGACCGTCGAGACGTGGTGCTTCGCGGAGAGCTGCTGCAGGGCCTTGATGCGGGCGCCGCTGGGCTCGGCCTCGGGGTCGATGCCGCCGATGGCCTCCTCGACCAGGCCGTAGCGCTCGGCGAGGTAGCCGAAGGCCGCGTGGGTGGTGATGAAGGTGTCGGAGGCGCGGTTCTTGAGACCGTCCTTGAACTGGTTGTTCAGCGCGTCCAACTTCTTGACCAGCACGTCCGTGTTCTTCTGGTACGTGGCGGCGTTGTCCGGGTCGGCCTTGGCGAGCGTGGTGTTGACGCCCTTGGCGACCTCGGCGTACTTCACCGGGTCGAGCCAGATGTGCGGGTCGGCGCCGGCCTCGCCCTCGCCGGAGTGGTTGTCGCCGGTGGTGTGCGCATGGCCGTCGACCTCGGTGCCGTGCTCCTCGAGCGTGGTCAGCGAGGCGGCGTCGGCGGTGTTCTTCACCCCGGACTGCTTGACGGCCTCGTCGACGGCGGGCTGCAGGCCCTTGAGGTAGACGATCACGTCGGCCTTGCCGAGGGCGGCGGTCTGCCGCGGGGTGAGCTCCAGATCGTGCGGCTCGACGCCCGGCTTGGTGAGCGCCGTCACGGCGACATGGTCGCCGCCGATCTCCTTCGCCAGGAATTCCATGGGGTAGAAGGACGCCGTGACCTTCAATTTTCCGCTGCTCCCCGCGCCGTCCGCGGCGTCCGAAGCCGAGCAGGCACTCAGTGTGAGCAGGCCCAGGGCGGCGGTTCCGGCGACGGCGGCGGGTATCAGACGGTGGCGTTTGTTCATGACACTCATTTTCATCTGAAGTGGAAACGATTGTCAATTGCCCTCGATCCCTGGAGTTCCGCCGGAACCGATTTGATATGGGGACAGGGCCCGCCGGTAACCTGGGGCAACTGACCGCTTCGTCGTACTGAAGAGAGCACCGTGGCCGCCGACAAGATCGACACCATCGTCAGCCTGAGCAAGCGCCGAGGCTTCGTATTCCCGTGCAGTGAGATCTACGGCGGCTCGCGGGCCGCCTGGGACTACGGGCCGCTCGGCGTCGAGCTCAAGGAGAACATCAAGCGCCAGTGGTGGCGCTCCATGGTCACCTCGCGCGACGACGTTGTCGGACTCGACTCGTCGGTCATCCTGGCGCGCGAGGTCTGGGAGGCGTCCGGCCACGTCGCGACGTTCTCGGACCCGCTGACCGAGTGCACCTCCTGCCACAAGCGCTACCGCGCGGATCACCTGGAGGAGGCGTACGAGTCCAAGCACGGCCGTCCGCCGGCCAACGGTCTCGCCGACATCAACTGCCCGAACTGCGGCAACAAGGGCGCCTTCACGGAGCCCAAGCAGTTCTCCGGCATGCTGCAGACACACCTCGGCCCGACCCAGGACGCGGGCTCCGTCGCGTACCTGCGGCCGGAGACCGCCCAGGGCATCTTCACCAACTTCGCCCAGGTGCAGACGACCTCGCGCAAGAAGCCGCCGTTCGGTATCGCCCAGACCGGCAAGAGCTTCCGCAACGAGATCACGCCCGGCAACTTCATCTTCAGGACCCGTGAGTTCGAGCAGATGGAGATGGAGTTCTTCGTCAAGCCGGGCGAGGACGAGCAGTGGCACGAGTACTGGATGGAGCAGCGCTGGAACTGGTACACCGGCCTGGGCCTCAACCCGGACAACATGCGCTGGTTCGAGCACGCCAAGGAGAAGCTGTCCCACTACTCGAAGCGCACCACTGACATCGAGTACCGCTTCAACTTCGGCGGCAACGAGTTCTCCGAGCTGGAGGGTGTGGCCAACCGCACCGACTTCGACCTCAAGGCGCACTCCGAGGCCTCCGGCCAGGACCTCTCGTACTTCGACCAGGAGGCCGGCGAGCGCTGGTTCCCGTACGTCATCGAGCCGGCGGCGGGCGTGAACCGCGCCATGCTCGCCTTCATGCTCGACGCGTACAACGAGGACGAGGCGCCCAACGCCAAGGGCGTCATGGAGAAGCGCACGGTCATGCGCCTCGACCCGCGCCTGGCGCCGGTCAAGGTCGCCGTCCTGCCGCTGTCCCGCAACCCGCAGCTCTCGCCGAAGGCCAAGGGCCTGGCGACCGACCTGCGGAAGAACTGGAACATCGAGTTCGACGACGCGGGTGCCATCGGCCGCCGCTACCGTCGTCAGGACGAGATCGGTACGCCGTTCTGCGTCACTGTCGACTTCGACACCCTCGACGACAACGCGGTGACGGTGCGCGAGCGCGACACCATGAAGCAGGAGCGCGTGTCGCTGGACCAGATCCAGTCGTACCTGGGTGGCCGACTGCTCGGCTGCTAGGGCGGGTTGTACAACGTTCGCCGCAAACGCCGGCGGGGCTGGAATTTCCAGCCCCGCCGGCGTTTGCGTTTGCGCGTGCGGACGCATGAACTGAGCCCCAGCGTCAGCTGGGGGAGTTCGTGCGTGCGGACGCCCGTACGGCCAGTGCCGCGCACAGCGCGGCCAGCGGCAGTTCGAGGCAGGCCGCCATCAGGAGCGCGGATGCGATATCTGCTCCAGGGGCGGCCGTCGTGACGTCGAACCAGGCGTCGACGACCAGCAGCATCGCGGTGGCGGCCGCCGCGAGACCGTGGCGGTGGTCGCGGCGGCGCAGGAGCAGGCCGGTGCCGATGAGGCCGACGGCCTCCAGGGCGTCCAGGCCCACCCAGGCGGTCGACCAGTGGGACGCCTGCGCGGTGTCCGGGAGCGAGGTCGCGAGGATGAACAGCCAGGGGACCAGGGCCAGTCCGAGCGCGATCAGGACGTAGCCGAGCGGTCTGGGGCGGCGCGGCTCCGGCTCCGGGACGGCGTACAACTCGATGATCTCGGCGCCGGTGCTGCCGTGCACGGTGGCGGTCGGACGGATCCGGGTGGCCGGCATCTCCAGGACGGACATGGTGGTGAACTCCTTCCGGACCCGGCGGTCGGGTACGGGAACCAGCCTCGTCGCCGGACCCGCGCAGGTCAGTAACGCCCGGGACCGACCTGTGGTGGTGCTGGCCATACCCCGAGAGCGGACCCCTACGGGATGCACACCGCCCCACCTGGGGCTCTACGGTGAGCTCATGGCATCAACAGGGCCGCTGCGGCGTGCACTCCAGCAGGCCGCCGCATACGCCCCGTGGTCGGCCTGGGCATGGCGGAACACGGCGTTCGTCACGGCGGGCGTGCCGCTGGCCGGGGTGAGCGCGCTGCTGATCTTCGACCTCGTGACGGACTGGCGGTCGGTGATCCTGCTGCCCGCGCTGCCCCTGGTGTGCGGCCCGCTGACGATGCTGCAGCGCAGCCGGTTCTGGTCGCTGCTGGGGCTGACCGTCCCCCGGGTGCCGCGGGCGAGCCCCTGGTACACCCCGCGCGGCGCCTGGCGGTGGCTGCGCTCGGAGGCGACCTGGCGGCAGTTGGGCTACCACCTGCTGGCCGCCCCGCTGGCGGCGGCCGGAGCGGTGCTCGTCGTCTGCTCCTGGGTCGCGGGGATCTTCGGCGCGCTGGTCTTCTCCTGGGTGTGGGCGCTGCCGGTCGAGGACCGGCTGCCCGGCTGGACCGAGCGGTACACGCTCGTCACCGCCGCCGGGGTCGTCCTGCTGCTCGTGGCGCCCTTCCTGGCCGCCGCCGTCACCCGGCTCGACACCTCGGCCGCCGCCGCGCTGCTGGGGCCCAACCGGGCCGGGGAACTGCGGCGCCGCGTCGAGGACCTCGCCGAGAGCCGGGCGGGAGTGGTGGACGCCGCGGACGCCGAACGCCGCCGGATCGAACGCGATCTGCACGACGGCGCGCAGCAGCGGCTGGTCTCCCTCGCGATGAACCTCGGCCTGGCCCGCGCCACCCTCAAGGACCTGCCGCCCGAGGCGCGCCGGGTGATCGACGAGGCGCACCGCGAGGCGAAGGAAGCCATCGAGGAACTCAGCAACCTGGTGCGCGGGCTGCATCCGGCCGTCCTGGACGACCGGGGCCTGGACGCGGCACTGTCGGGTGTCGCCGCGCGGGCGCCGCTGCCCGTCCATCTGAAGGTGGACATGGAGCGGCGGGCGTCGCCCACCGTGGAGGCCGTCGCGTACTTCGTGGTCTCCGAGGCGCTCGCGAACGTCGCCAAGCACGCCCGCGCGGAGCGGGTGGACGTCGAGGTGCGGTGGCGCGGGGACGTGCTGCGGGTGACCGTCACCGACGACGGGATCGGCGGCGCGGACGTGGCGGGCGGTACCGGCCTGGCCGGGCTCGCGCAGCGCGTCGGCTCCGTCGACGGATCCATCGGAATCAGCAGCCCCGCCGGGGGCCCGACCATCATCACTGTGGAGTTGCCGTGCGGGCTGTAATCGCCGAGGACTCGGTCCTGTTGCGCATCGGACTGGTCAAGGTCCTGGAGACCGCGGGCTTCGAGGTCGCCGCCGAAGTGGGCGACGCCGAGGCCCTGCTGACGGCCGTCGACGAGCACCGGCCGCAACTGGCCCTGGTGGACGTCAGGATGCCGCCCGGCTTCTCCGACGAGGGCGTACGGGCCGCCCTGATGATCCGCCGGCAGTGGCCGGACACCGCGGTCCTGCTGCTCTCCCAGTTCGTCGAGGAACGGTACGCGGCCGACCTGCTGTCGTCCCACGGCGGCGGTATCGGCTATCTGCTCAAGCAACGCGTCGCGGACGTCGAGGAGTTCATCGACGCCCTGCGCCGCGTCGCGAACGGCGGCACCGCGCTCGACCCGCAGGTCGTCGCGCAGCTTCTGCTGCGCCGCAACTCCGACCCGCTGGAGCGGCTGACGCCGCGCGAGCGCGAAGTGCTCTCGCTGATGGCGGAGGGGCGCTCCAACGCGGGCATCGCCGAGCAACTGGTGGTCAGCGAGAGCGCGGTCGCCAAGCACATTAACAACATCTTCGCGAAACTCGATCTGCCGGTGGCGGACGGGGATCACCGGCGGGTGCTTGCTGTGCTGCGGTTCCTGGAGGGGGCGTGACGGTCCCGGAGGGGAGCCCTTCGAATCCCCGGAAGCCCCGCAAGCATCGTGCGGCTTGGTTGGTGGTCGCGGTGATCAGCGCGCTGTTCATCGTGTCGCCGATGGCCGTGGAGACCTGGGCGTACTTCGGCGGGCACCGGCCCGGACCGACGGAGTCGCTCGAGGTCCCGCCCGGGGGAGGGCGGGTCCAGCGGTTGCAGGTGGACGCGGGCAACGCGTCGGTGACGGTGCGGCCCGGTCCTGCCGGTCAGGTGCGGGTCCGCCAGACGCTGATCTGGTCGACGACGAAGCCGCAAGTCAGGAAGGTGTGGGACGGCAGCGTGCTGAAGGTGCAGGCGGAGTGCCCCGGCTGGTGGTCGCTGACCGGCCTGGACTGCTCGGTGAAGCTGGAGTTCGACGTCCCGCCGGAGATCGAGATCCAGGTCGTGGGCACCTCGGGATCCACGGACGTGCGCGGCACCACCGGCCGCCTGGACCTGACGAGCACCTCAGGGTCCACGACCCTGACCGACGTCGGCGGCACCATCTGGGCCCGCACCGGATCGGGCGCGCTCGAGGGCACCGGGCTCTCCTCCCGGACGGCGGACGTGGGGGCGAACTCCGGTTCGCTGGACCTGGCGTTCACCACGGCCCCGGACAAGGTGACGGCGAAGGTGGGCTCGGGCGCCGTGACGATCGGCGTCCCGCCGGGTTCCCACTACCAGGTGGTCGGGCGCAGCGGGAGCGGGTCGCGGGAGTATGCGGCGGGGCTGGAGGAGAGCACGTCGCCGCGGATCATCGACGCGACGGCGGGGTCGGGGTCGGTGGATGTCGACTATGTGGGTGGGGTACCGGAGGTTCCGGGAGCGTCCTGAGGGCGAAGCCCGTTCAGTAGGAGGTCGCAGACCGCGTCGAAGGCGGTATCGATGCCGGGCTGCGACCACTCGGCCGCGTACACCGGGTCGTGGAAGCGGCCGGTGGCGTCCCAGATGGCGCGGGCGATGGTGGAGGGGTCGGTGGACTCGGGGAGGAAGAATTCGCCGTGTGCGAGGCCGCCGCTGACGATGGTTGAGAGTTGGCCCACGAGGTCCTCGACGTGCTGGGCGACCACGGCGCTGGCCTCGCTCGCGAGCGCCAGGTACGTCGCGAACAGCTCCGGGTCGCCGCCGGCCTTGCGGCGCTTCGCCGCGAACAGCTCCGTCAGCCACTGGCGCAGCCGTTCGGGCGCGGGGTGCGGGGCGGTCGTGATGGCGGCGAGCGTGGCGTGCGACTGGTCCAGCCAGCGCTGGGTGACGGCCTCGCGGAGGGCGGCCTTGCTGGCGAAGTGCCGGTAGACGGTCCCGTGACTGACGCCCAGGGCCCGCGCGACGTCCACGACGGTGGCCTTGGCGGGGCCGTAGCGGCGGAGCACGTCCTCGGTGGCTTCGAGGATGCGGTCGGTGGTGAGCGTCCGGGGCGGGGGCGGCATGGGGGGCCTTTCGGTACGGGGTGCTACGTCCCCAGTGTGGGGGGTGCGGGGACCGGGCCCTCCGGGGGAGGGGTCCGAAATCGTATATTTACGATCCCCCAACCTTCGGCCGGGGGTGCCCCCAGCGGCTCACAAATACACGGCAGCATTTCTGACCCCTCCCCCTGCGGCCCCGTCCCCCTCACGTCACAACAGGTCCGTCCGGCCCGGCGCCCGAAGTCCGCCGCAGGCGACCTCGCCGGTAGGCGAACCAGGGCGGGAGGGTGGGCACAGCCCGCCGCAGTGCAGCGGTGCGGCAGGGGACCGACGTACCTGCACCCGCCGGACGCCAGTCCACCCCTGCCGGTAGGCGAAAGGGCGGGAGGGTGGGCATTGCCCGCCGCAGGCGTGATGGTGCTGTGGGGGTTGATGTACCCGCACCCCCGCCGGAGGCGGGCGGGCTACTTCTCGCTGTCGAGGTGGGCCATCTGTGCCTGCGGGTAGCGCGCGCCCGCTGCCGCTCCCGCAGGGACCGCGGCCTCGATGGCCGCGAGGTCGGCCGCGTCGAAGGTGACGTCGAGGGCGCCGAGCGCCTCGGTGAGGCGGTCGCGGCGGCGCGCGCCGACGAGGGGGACGATGTCGGGGCCCTGTGCCAGCACCCAGCCGATCGCGGCCTGCGCGACGGTGACGCCCTTGGCCCCGGCGATCTTGCGGAGCGCCTCGACGAGGTCGAGGTTGCGGTCCAGGTTGTCGCCGGAGAAGCGCGGGCTCATGCCGCGGAAGTCGCCGGTGGCGCTGCTCCGGGCGGAGCGCTCGCGGGTCCAGTGGCCGCTGAGCAGTCCTCGGGAGAGGACGCCGTAGGCCGTGACGCCGATGCCCAGTTCGCGGGCGGTCGGCAGGATGTCGGCCTCGATGCCGCGGGAGAAGAGCGAGTACTCGATCTGCAGGTCGGAGATCGGGGCGGTGGCCGCGGCCCGGCGCAGGGCGTCCGCGCCGACCTCGGAGAGGCCGATGTGGCGGACGTGGCCTGCCTGGACCTGGTCGGCGATGGCGCCGACGGTCTCCTCGATCGGTACGTCGGGGTCGACGCGGGCGATCCGGTAGATGTCGATGTGGTCGGTGCCGAGGCGGTTGAGGGAGTAGGCGAGGAAGTTCTTCACGGCGGCGGGCCGGCCGTCGTAGCCGGACCAGCCGCCGTCGATGTCGCGCAGCGCGCCGAACTTGACGCTGATGACGGCCTGGTCGCGGCCCTGGGAGCTGCTGCGCAGGGCGTCACGGATGAGGAGTTCGTTGTGGCCCATGCCGTAGAAGTCACCGGTGTCGATGAGGGTGACGCCGGCGTCGAGTGCGGCGTGGATCGTGGCGGTCGACTCGGCGTCGTCACTGACGCCGTAGAGGGCCGACATGCCCATGGCGCCGAGGCCGAGGGCGGAGACGGAGGGGCCGGTGGTTCCGAGGGTGCGCTTCAGCACGGGGTGCTCCTTGGACGAGGGGGTGACTGAAGCATGGCATATGGAGTGACAGATTTCAATATTTGTCATTCAGTTTAGGAGACATGGCGCGGGAGTCGCAGGCTGAGCAGGATCGTCAGGGCGATCGCGCCGAGCTGCACGAGCAGGGTGATGACCAGGGCGTTCCGCATGCCGGCCGACGGGATCAGGGCGAGGAAGAGGGTGCCGAGCGTTGCCACGCCGAGGGCGAGGGCGGACTGCTGGGTGGTGACCATGACGCCGCTGCCGACGCCCGCGCGCTCGGCGGGCACCTCCGCGAGGACGATGCGGAAGAGCACCGGGAGCTGCAGGCCCTGGCCGAAGCCGGCCACCGCCATGCCCGGGGCGAGGGAGAGGCCGTTCAGGTGCCGCCAGTCGTGCAGGGCCGCGGCGACCAGGAGGAGGAGGCCGAGTGCCTGGATCAGGCCGCCGACCGTGACCACCCGGCTGCCGTACCGCGCGACCAGGCGCGGGCCCATCAGGGAGGCGGCGAAGAACGTGACGGCGAGCGGCGCCATCGCCATGCCGGCCGCGACCGGGCCGAAGGCCAGGCCCTGCTGCAGGGCCACCGCCATCACCAGCATGAAGCCGCCGAAGCCGATGGAGAACGGGACGACGAGCGGCAGTCCGCGCCGGATGCCGGGCAGTTGGAAGAGGCTCGGCGGCACCAGCGGGGTGCGGCCCTGCCGGTCCGCGCGGCGTTCGACCGCGTAGAAGGCGCAGGCCGCGAACGGGAAGGCGGCGAGCGAGATCCAGGTCCACAGCGGCCAGCCGGAGGCGCGGCCCTCGGTCAGCGGCGCCAGCAGCGTCACCAGGGAGACGGCCAGCAGGACGGTGCCCGGGACGTCGATCGGGGTGGGGCGCTCGGAGCGGGTCTCGGGGATGGTGCGGGCCGCCAGGACCAGGCCGATCAGGGCGACCGGCACGTTCACCAGGAACACCGCGCGCCATCCGGTGCCCGCGATGTCGGCGGCCACCAGGACGCCGCCGAGGATCTGCCCGGCGACCATCGACAGGCCGGCCGTGGCGCCGTACAGGCTGAGCGCGCGGGCGCGCCGCGGTCCTGCGGTGGAGGACTGGATGGTGGCGAGCACCTGGGGGAGCATCAGCGCGGCCGCGGCGCCCTGCGCCACCCGGGCGCCGACCAGCGTCCAGGCGTCCGGCGCGAGGCCGCAGGCCAGCGAGGTCAGGCCGAAGGCGGCCATCCCGGCGAGGAAGAGCCGGCGGCGGCCGAACATGTCGCCGAGCCGCCCGCCGAGCACCAGGAGCACGGCGTACGCGGTGCCGTAGCCGGCCACCACCAGCTCCAGCAGGGCCGGTCCGGCGGCGAGGTCGCGGTCGATGGTCGGCAGCGCGACGTTGACGATGAAGAAGTCGATCAGCGGCAGGGCCGCGCCGAGCAGCACGGTGAACAGGCCGAGTGCGGTCAGTACAGGACCGGCCGGAGCGGCGGGGCCCGTGGTGGCCGGGGGAGTGCCGATGCGCGTCACCCGGGGCAGGACCAGGGCGCGGGAGGGGAGGACGGGAGTACGTTCCATGGGGGTCACGTGAGCAACCATGCGCCGGTTTTCAGGGTGGTACCAGAGAGCGTTTATCCAGGTATAAGAACCACCACGCAACTGGCTCCGCGATCCGGCATGCTGGAAGCATGCCTACGACGACGCCCCCCGCGCAGCACGAGTCGGACGCCGACATCAAGCGGCGCGAGCTCGCCTCGTTCCTGCGCAGCCGCCGCGAGCGCATCGCTCCCGAGCAGGTCGGACTGCCGGCGGGGCGGCGGCGCCGCACGCCCGGGCTGCGCCGCGAGGAGGTCGCGGGGCTCGCCGCGGTCGGCGTCACCTGGTACACGTGGCTGGAGCAGGCCCGGGACATCCAGGTGTCCGCGCAGGTCGCGGACGCGATCGCCCGCGCCCTGATGCTCGATCCGAACGAGCGCGTGCACCTGTTCACCCTCGCCGGGGTCGCCGACCCCAGCCCCTTCGCCGACTGCCCCGGCATGTCGGACCAGATCCGTCTGATGCTGGAGCAGCTGGAACCGCTGCCCGCCTTCGTCGCCAACAGCCGGCACGACGTGATCGCGTACAACCGCACCTACGGGCGGCTGGTCGACGATCTGGACGCGCGGCCCTTCGAGGACCGCAACATCATGTGGCTCGCCTTCACCGACCCGGCCTGGCGCGAGGCGCTGATCGACCGGGAAGAGGTGATCCGGCTGATGGCCGCCAAATTCCGGTCGGCGATGGCCGAGCACCTGGCGGAGCCGGCCTGGAAGTCGCTCCTCAAGCGCCTCCAGCAGGCGTCACCGGAGTTCTGCGAGGCGTGGGACCGCCATGAGGTGCTCCAGCCGGACAACCGCTCCAAGCGCTATCTGAACCCGCAGGTCGGGCTGCTCACCTTCGACTTCACCCATCTGTGGCTCGGCCCGCGCTCCGGGCCGCGGCTCGTGACGTACACCCCGGCGGACGACGTGACGCGTACCCGGCTGCAGCGGCTGTACGAGCTGTGCGGCCCTGCCGCGAGTGACGCGCGGCCCGTTCTCGCGTCGGCGGGCCGGTCGTAGTCAGGAGTTCGTGACCGCTTCGGTCCCGACGGTCAGGGGCGCCGGTTCCCGGAACCGCGCCGCGGCCCGTTCCGCGGTCCCGGCGGCCCAGCGGCCGGTGGTCAGCGTGCCGAGGAGCAGGACGACGGCGCCGCAGCCCGCGATGATCCACCAGGCGGTGGTGTGCAGCCCGGCGGCGATGGCGGCGCCGATCACGGCGACCCCGAGCGACTGCCCGACCTGGCGGCTGGTGGAGGCGACGGCGGCGGCCACCCCGGCCTGCGAGCGCGGCATCCCGGACACGGCGGTGTTGGTGATCGGCGCGTTGACCAGCCCGAACCCGATGCCGAAGAGGACGTACGAGGTGAACAGCAGTGTGTTGGAGGACTCGGCGTCCAGGGCCGCGAACATCGCACCGCTGATCGTCATCGCCGTACCCGCGAGCACCAGCGACAGCCGTGGCCCCCGGTTGCCGACCAGCCGCCCGGACAGCGGGGCGAAGACCAGGCACATGACGGCCATCGGCAGCATGTAGAGCCCGGCGTCGAGGGCGGAGAGACCGCGGGTGTTCTGCAGGTACAGGGTGTTGAGGAAGAGGAAGCCGCCGAGCGCCGCGAACGCGCTCACCGCTATGACCGTCGCGCCACTGAAGGGCGCGCTGCGGAAGAAGCCGAGCTCGATCAGCGGGTCCACGCGGCGCCGCTCGTAGCTGAGCAGCCCGGCGAGCGAGCCGATGGCGACCGCCAGGCAGCCGAGGATCAGCGCCGACGTCCAGCCCGCGTCCGGCGCCTCGATGATCGCGTACGTCAGGGAGCCGAGCAGGGCGATGACGAACAGCTGGCCGACCGGGTCCACCCGGCGCGGCTTGGGGGCGCGCGACTCGGGCACGTAGCGGGCGGTCAGGGCCAGCGCGAGCAGTCCGACCGGGAGGTTGATCCAGAAGATGGAACGCCAGCCGACGGTCTGCACGAGCAGTCCGCCGAGCACCGGGCCCGCCGCCATGCTGACGCCGACGACGCCGCCCCACACCCCGATCGCGCGGGCGCGCTCCCGGGGGTCGGTGAAGGTGTTGGTGATGATCGACATCGCGACGGGGTTGAGCATCGAGCCGCCGACCGCCTGCACCATCCGGAAGACGACCAGCCAGTTGAGGCTGGGCGCCAGGCTGCAGAGCACCGAGCCCGCGGTGAAGAGCACCAGACCGGTCTGGAAGACCCGGCGGCGGCCGATCCGGTCGGCCGTCGAGCCGGCCAGCATCAGCAGCGAGGCCAGCACCAGCGTGTACGCGTCGATCGTCCACTGCAGACCGGAGACCGAGGCGTGCAGTTCCTTCTGCAGGGAGGGCAGCGCCACATTGAGGATGGTGTTGTCGAGGCTGACCATGAGCAGGCTCATGCAGCAGATCGCCAGCACGAGCATGCGGCGCCGGGGGCTCAGTTCCGGCACTTGGGCCTCCTGGGATCGGCCGTTCTCCGCCCTCGTGGCCAAGGGCACACATATACGTGAACGGTACATCGAAATCCCCGTCCGGCGTACGCGACAATGGGGCCATGACCGCTGACGCCACCATGCCACTTCAGATCGGCCCGCACACGGTGTGGCCGCCCGTGGTGCTCGCCCCCATGGCCGGCATCACCAACGCGCCCTTCCGCACGCTGTGCCGTGAGTTCTCCGGCGGCAAGGGGTTGTTCGTCAGCGAGATGATCACCACCCGCGCCCTCGTCGAGCGGGACTCCAAGACGCTGCGGCTGATCCGCTTCGACGCGACCGAGAAGCCGCGCTCCATCCAGCTCTACGGCGTCGACCCGGTGACCGTCGGCAAGGCCGTCCGCATGATCGCGGACGAGGGCCTGGCCGACCACATCGACCTCAACTTCGGCTGCCCGGTCCCCAAGGTGACCCGCAAGGGCGGCGGCTCGGCCCTCCCGTACAAGCGGAACCTGCTGCGCTCCATCCTGCGCGAGGCGGTCGGCAACGCGGGCGACCTGCCGGTCACCATCAAGATGCGCAAGGGCATCGACGACGACCACCTGACGTACCTCGACGCGGGCCGGATCGCGGTCGAGGAGGGCGTCACCGCGGTCGCCCTGCACGGCCGCACCGCCGCACAGCACTACGGCGGCACCGCCGACTGGGACGCCATCGCCCGCCTCAAGGAGCACGTCCCGGAGATCCCGGTGCTCGGCAACGGCGACATCTGGCGCGCCGACGACGCGCTGCGCATGATGCGCGAGACCGGCGCCGACGGCGTCGTGGTCGGCCGCGGCTGCCTCGGCCGCCCCTGGATCTTCGGCGACCTGGTCAGCGCCATGGAGGGCGGGGACGCGCAGGCCCGGCCGACCTTCAAGGAGGTCGCCGTCGTCATGCGGCGGCACGCCGAGCTGCTCGGCGAGTGGATCGGCGACGAGGAGCGCGGAGTGATCGACTTCCGCAAGCACGTCGCCTGGTACACCAAGGGCTTCTCGGTCGGCTCCCAGCTGCGCCGCAGCCTCGCCGTCTCCTCCTCCCTCGCCGAGCTGGACGAGCACCTGGCCGCCGTGGACCTCGACCAGCCCTGGCCCGAGAGCGCCGAGGGCCCGCGCGGCCGCACCGCGGGCAACAACCGCGTCGTCCTCCCGGACGGCTGGCTGAACGACCCGTACGACTGCGCCGCCGTCAGCCCGGAAGCCGAACTGGACACGTCGGGCGGCTGACGTCCTCGCTCGCTGTCCTCGCTGTCCTCGGACGTCCGAAAGGTGAGATGGGGCGTCCAGCGGGGCCTCCGGGACCGCGTGATTCACGCCACGTTTGATGGGGGTTGCGCTCAGATGAGCGCGGAGACATGACTGCATCTCTCCAAAGGATGGCACTCAGTGCCATCCTGGCTTCTCCACTTGATCAACGATTTCTCACGCAGGGTGATCTCTGATGGGTGATCGCACCACGCTGCGCGGTCGTCGATTCGACAAGTGAACGGAATCCGGTGTGGATCACCGGGGCGCGTTACTTTCGATCTAGTGGCAGACGGGTGGTTACGGCCGTCTGATGTGGTGATGGACGTGCTGCAAAGCCTTGGGAATGGGTACGCTCCCCGCCGTCAGGGCATCCCTCCCCCAGACCCTGTCCGGGGGGACCTCACGAGGAGTCGAGTCCCGTGTCGGAACAGGTATCGCAGAAGTTCGTCTACGACTTCACTGAGGGCAACAAGGAACTCAAGGACCTGCTCGGCGGAAAAGGTGCGAACCTCGCCGAGATGACCAACCTCGGTCTGCCCGTCCCTCCGGGCTTCGTCATCACGACCGAGGCGTGCAAGGTCTACCTGGACTCCGGCCACGAACCGGCGGAGCTCCGCGACGAGGTGAGTGCGCACCTCGACGCCCTCGAGCAGAAGATGGGCAAGAAGCTCGGGCAGCCGGACAACCCGCTGCTGGTGTCCGTGCGGTCCGGGGCCAAGTTCTCCATGCCCGGCATGATGGACACCGTCCTGAACATCGGCATGTCCGACGCCTCGGTGGCCGGGCTCGCCGCCCAGGCCGGGGACGAGCGCTTCGCGTGGGACTCCTACCGCCGGCTGCTGCAGATGTTCGGCAAGACCGTCATGGGCGTGGACGGTGAGCTCTTCGAGGAGGCCCTCGAGGAGATCAAGCGCGCCAAGGGCGCCGAGAGCGACCTCGGGCTCGACGCGGCCGACCTCCAGCAGCTCGTGGAGGAGTTCAAGGGCATCGTGCTCAAGGAGACGGGCCGCGAGTTCCCGCAGGAGCCGCGTGAGCAGATGGACCTCGCCGTGCGCGCGGTCTTCGACTCGTGGAACACCGACCGCGCCAAGCTCTACCGCCGCCAGGAGCGCATCCCCGGCGACCTCGGCACGGCCGTCAACATCTGCTCCATGGTCTTCGGCAACCTCGGCCCCGACTCGGGCACCGGCGTCGCCTTCACCCGTGACCCGGCCACCGGCCACCAGGGCGTCTACGGCGACTACCTGCAGAACGCGCAGGGCGAGGACGTCGTCGCGGGTATCCGCAACACCGTGCCGCTCGCCGATCTCGAAGGCCTCGACAAGGCGTCGTACGACCAGCTCATGCAGATCATGACGACGCTCGAAACGCACTACAAGGACCTGTGCGACATCGAGTTCACCATCGAGCGCGGCCATCTGTGGATGCTGCAGACCCGCGTCGGCAAGCGCACGGCGGCGGCCGCCTTCCGGATCGCCACCCAGCTCGTCGACCAGGGCCTGATCGACGAGGCCGAGGCGCTGCAGCGGGTCAACGGAGCGCAGCTCGCGCAGCTGATGTTCCCGCGCTTCGAGGAGGACTCGAAGGTCACGCGGCTCGGCTGGGGCATCGCCGCCTCGCCCGGCGCGGCCGTCGGCAAGGCCGTCTTCGACTCGTACACCGCCGTCAAGTGGTCGCGGTCCGGCGAGAAGGTCATCCTGATCCGCCGCGAGACCAACCCGGACGACCTCAACGGCATGATCGCCGCCGAGGGGATCCTGACCTCACGCGGCGGCAAGACCTCGCACGCCGCCGTCGTCGCCCGCGGCATGGGCAAGACCTGTGTGTGCGGCGCCGAGGAGCTGGAGGTCGACACCAAGCGGCGCCGGATGACCGCGCCGGGCGGGATCGTCATCGAGGAGGGCGACGTCGTCTCCATCGACGGCTCCTCCGGCAAGGTCTACCTCGGTGAGGTGCCGGTCGTCCCGTCCCCGGTCGTCGAGTACTTCGAGGGCCGGATGCACGCGGGCGCCGACGACGCCGACGAACTCGTTCAGGCCGTGCACCGGATCATGGCCTACGCCGACCGGGTCCGCCGGCTGCGGGTACGGGCCAACGCCGACAACGCCGAGGACGCCAACCGCGCGCGGCGCTTCGGCGCCCAGGGCATCGGCCTGTGCCGTACCGAGCACATGTTCCTCGGCGAGCGGCGCGAGCTGGTCGAGCGGCTGATCCTCGCCGACACCGACAGCGAGCGCGACGAGGCACTGGGTGCCTTGCTGCCGCTGCAGAAGGCCGACTTCATCGAGCTCTTCGAGGCGATGGACGGCCTGCCGGTGACGGTCCGGCTCCTCGACCCGCCGCTGCACGAGTTCCTGCCCGACATCACCGAGCTGTCGGTGCGGGTGGCGCTCGCGGAGTCCCGCAAGGACGCCAACGAGAACGATCTGCGCCTGCTGCAGGCCGTCCACAAGCTCCACGAGCAGAACCCGATGCTCGGCCTGCGCGGTGTCCGGCTCGGCCTCGTCATCCCCGGTCTGTTCTCGATGCAGGTACGGGCGATCGCCGAAGCGGCCGCGCACCGCAAGAACATGAAGGGCGATCCGCGTCCGGAGATCATGATTCCGCTCGTGGGCACCGTCCAGGAGCTGGAGATCGTCCGCGAGGAGGCCGAGAAGGTCATCGCCGAGGTGGAGGCCGCCACCGGCATAAACCTCAAGCTGACGCTCGGCACGATGATCGAACTGCCGCGTGCCGCGCTGACCGCGGGCCAGATCGCCGAGGCCGCGGAGTTCTTCTCCTTCGGCACGAACGACCTGACCCAGACGGTGTGGGGCTTCTCCCGCGACGACGTGGAGGCCTCGTTCTTCACCGCGTACCTGGAGAAGGGCATCTTCGGCGTCTCCCCGTTCGAGACCATCGACCGGGACGGCGTCGGCGCCCTCATCCGCTCCGCCTGTGAAGCCGGCCGCGCGGCGCGCCCCGGCCTCAAGCTCGGCGTCTGCGGCGAGCACGGCGGCGACCCCGAGTCCGTCCACTTCTTCCACGAGGTCGGACTCGACTACGTCTCCTGCTCCCCGTTCCGCATCCCGGTGGCCCGCCTCGAAGCGGGCCGCGCGGCGGCGGACCCGTCCGGCAACGACAGCCGGTGACCCCGTAGAACCATCTCCACCCTCACCGGGGGCGGCGTCTCGTGCGGAGACGCCGCCCCCCTTTTTTCCCTGGTGTCAGTGGTTGCGGCGCCGACGGCGAGAGGTCAGCAGGAGGCCGCCGCCGACCACGGCGGCTGCTCCGGCCGCGGTGAGCGCGGACCCGGTGCCGGCCCCTCCGGTGTCCGCGAGATGGTCGCCGGGCGCCGTGGTGGGTACCGAGGTGGGCTTGGCGCCGCCGGTGGCCGGGGACGTGGGCTTGCCGGTCGGCTGCGCCGCCTTGTCGGCGACCTTGACCACCAGCGTGGTCGTGTTGTCGTTGATGTCCGGCTCCGTCGCCGGGAATTCGGAGCTGACGCGGGCCTCCCGGCGCTGCTCCTTACCGAGTGCCGCGGGGTAGACCTTGAAGCGGAAGGTGTAGGTGATCGTTCCGCCGGGCGGCACCGGTGTGGTGGGTCGGCACAACAGGCCGTTTCCCTCGGTGGCGATGCCGCAGGTCTTGTCCCACTTCCCGTAGTACTCCATCTGCCTCGGGTAGTCGCCCGGGCCGCTGGTGAGGATGAACGGGAGGTCTGCCTCCTGGCCGTGATTGGTGACGACCAGCCGTGTGGTCACCGGTGTGCTGCCGGGCTGCACCGGGGTGGTGGGGCCGGTCCACTTGACGCTCCAGTCCGCGCCCGGCTTGACCAGCACCTCCTGTCGAGCGGTGTTGTCCTCCGGATGCGTGTCGACCGCGTCGCCGATGTCGGCCGTCGCCGTGATCGTCAGCCTGGTGCCGACCGGTACATCGTCCGCGACCTGGACGGTCAGACTCTGGCTATCAGGGCGACAGGCGATCTCCCGCTTGTTCGCCGACGTGGGCTCGCACGTACGTTCCACCACGGGAACGTACGTCATGCCCTCCGGCAGGTGCACCAAGCCGCGGAACGTGCTCAGTGTGCCCGACTTCAGGTGCGTGAGGAGATAGAAGTGGAACTGCCGGCCGGGAGCCACCTGCGGGTGGAGGAACTGCATCTGGACGTCGGCGTCCACCGGGCCGGCATCCGCCTGCGCCTCGGCCACCGGACCGGCCGCCAGCAGCAGCCCCGCGAGTCCCAATCCGGCCAGAATCGCCCTTGTGTGCCGTCCCATCGGTGTCCCCTTCGCCCCGTGAGCCACAGAGCCGAAATGGCCATGTGTTCACTGCAAGACACCTGATGGCCATGGGAAGTTGTACGGGGCGCACCCTTCCCGTGGTCCCAGGAGCCCGTTCTCCCTCGTCGCCCCCCGTCGTTTCACCCCACGCCGCCCTGCCTCCACCTTTCGTCTCCACCCTTTTCCGGCGTATCTGCCATGATCCGAACATGACTGCTTCTCCCTCCCGAACCCCTCCCCGGCTGGTGGCCACCGACCTCGACGGCACGCTGCTGCGCAGCGACGGAACGGTCTCGGAGCGGACCCGGCGGGCGCTGCGGTCGGTGGCGGCCGCGGGCGCCGAGGTCGTCTTCGTGACGGCGCGGCCGCCGCGTTACGTGGACGGCATCGCCGAGGGCGCCGGGCACGAGGGGACCGCGATCTGCTGCAACGGCGCGATCGTCTACGACGTCCCCGGCCGGCAGTTCCTCGACGCACGGCTGATGCCGAACCCCGTCGCGCGCAAGGCGGCGGAGGCGCTCGTCGCGGTGCTGCCCGGCTCGACGCTCGCCCTGGAGACCGGCCACCGCCTCATCAGCGAGCGGGACTTCGGGAAGAAGGACTTCCAGGAGGTGATCGTGGAGACCGCCGCCGAGCTGTGGGAGTCGGACGAGGACATCGTCAAGCTCCTCGTGCACTCGTCGCGGCACCACGCGGACCGGATGATGACCGCGGCGCACGACGCGGCGCTCACCGGCGTCGAGGTCACGCACTCCGGCGGCTCCGGCATGCTGGAGATCAGCTCGCCCGGTGTCACCAAGGCCGGCACGCTCGCCCTGTGGTGCGCGGCCCGCGGGATCGGCGCCTCCGAGGTGGTCTCCTTCGGCGACATGCCGAACGACCTGTCCACCCTGACCTGGGCAGGAGCCGGCTACGCGATGAGCAACGCGCACCCGGACGTCCTGGCCGCGGCGCCGCTGCGGGCCGCCACGAACGATGAGGACGGGGTGGCGCGGGTGCTGGAGGAGCTCTACGGCGGGTAGCACCCGCGCGCGGCGGTACGCGTTCCCCCGGCGCGTCCGCTCCCGGGCCTCAGAACTTGTACGTCACACCCGTCAGCTGCTCGGACGCCGTCCACAGCATCTCGCCCGCGCGGTCGTCCTTCGTCCAGGAGGCGCGCCAGGAGCGGCTGGGCGCGCCACGCCAGCCCTGCAGGCGGGGGCCGGTGAACGAATCGGGGGCCACGTCCGGTGCGGTGGCCGCGTAGAGCGTCGGCAGCGCGCCCGCCGCGGCCGACTGGCCGATGATCCGGTTGCCGATCCCGATGACGCGCTCGGCGCGCCTGCGGCCCTCCAGTTTGGCGCCCGCCGTCTGGAGATTCGTTTCGGCGTAGCCGGGGTGCGCGGCGGCGGCCACGATGTCCGCGCCCGTCGTCCCCAACTGCCGCGCCAACTCGTGGATGAACAGCAGATTGGCGCTCTTGGAGCGGCCGTACGCGATCCAGCGGCGGTAGCGGCGCTCGCTGTTCAGGTCGCCGAGATCCACGTTGGCGATCGCGTGCATCCCGCTGGAGACGCTGACGACCCGGGCCCCGGGTGTCGCGAGCAGCTTCGGCAGCAGCAGGCCCGTCAGGGCGAAGTGACCGAGGTGGTTGACGCCGAACTGCGTCTCGAACCCGTCGGCGGTCTGCGTGTACGGCAGGGCCATCACCCCCGCGTTGTTCACCAGCAGATCCAGCCGGTCGCCCGCGAACTCCTCCGCGAAGGCCCGCACCGACCCCAGGTCCCCCAGGTCCAGCCGCTGGAACACGGCCCGCGCCTCCGGCACCTCGGCCACCAACCGGTCCGCCGCCGCCTGCCCGCGCTCCTCGCTGCGGCACGCCAGGACGACCAGCGCCCCGCGCCGCGCCAGTTCCTTCGCGGCGCAGTACCCGATGCCGCTGTTGGCCCCGGTCACCACGGCGGTGCGTCCGGTCTGGTCGGGGATGTCGTTCGCAGTCCAGCCCATGTGACCGGTTCTCCTCGTGTCGCTGGCCGAAATCCGGATCCCCCGGCGGTCAGCTTAGAGAGCGGGCCGCCGATGCACGAGGCATGTGCGTGACAGGACAAGAACGGCACGTACGCGTGCGGCCTCGCGGCCGGTCAGCGCCCCGCAGCGGGTACCGTTCCGCGCAGGAAGCCGACGAGAAGTTCGGTGACGGCGGCAGGCCGTTCCAGGCTGGGCAGATGGCCCGCCCAGGGCAGTTCGACGTGGCGGGCGTCGGCGAGCAGGCCGGGCAGGGCGGCGGCGATCTCCCGGAAGTCCGTCACGTCATGGGCGCCCGACACGGCGAGGCACGGCGCCGTGACCGCCGCCAGGTCGAACTCGGCCCTGATCGGCTCGAACTCCTCGAGGGCGGCCAGCTGTACGTCGAAGGCGCGCCGCTGCATCCCGCGCACCGCCTCCCGGACGTCCGGCCCGCCCGCAGGACCCACCCAGGTGTCGACCATCAGCTCCACCGCCCCGGCGACGTCCCCCGCCTCCAGCAGTTCGTCCTCCCGCGCGCCGATCGCGCGCAGCCCGGCGCTGACCTCATGTCCGGGAAGCGCGGAACAGAGCAGCGCCAGGGCGCTCACCCGCTCCGGCCGGCGCGCCGCGATCTCCAGAGCGACCCGGCCGCCGGAGGAGGACGCCACCAGCGCGGCCCGCTCGATGCCGAGGGTGTCGAGGAGGTCCAGCACGTCGTCGGCGTTGCTGTACGGCCGGTCCGGCACGGGACTGCGGCCGAACCCCCGGAAGTCGCACCGCACCGGCCGGTACCCGGCGTCGACCAGGTCCGTCCACTGCGCGTCCCACATCCGCCGGTCGCACACCCCGGAATGCAACAGCACCACGGCCGGGCCGTCTCCGGCCACGTCATGAGAAAGAGTCATCCGGCAGACCCTACTCAGCCGCGGTCCGGCCCACCCCTGGATCACCGGCCCCTCGCGCGCCTTCAGCGCACGGCTGCCACCCGGCCGCCCACGTCGATCGTGCCGTCCGGGCCGGGGCGGGTCAGGATCTGGGAGGCGGTGCCCTGGCGGATGTCGAGGGGGCGGGCGAGTTGGGCGGCGAGGACGATCGCGGAGGCGCCGGTCGCCTCGTCCTCGGTGATCGCGTCGCCGCGGCGGGGGAAGCCGCGGGCGCGGACGCGGCCCGCCGCTTCGTCGGCCCAGGCCCAGGCGTAGAGCCAGCCCTCGCCCGGTGGCGGGGAGGGCAGGGCGTCGACCTCGGCGACCGTCGCGTACTGCGCGGTGCGGCGGCCGGGGGCCCAGGCGGCGCGGCCGCGGATCCAGGTGAAGTCGCCCTCCGTCCAGGCGGGGACGTCGCCGGCCGGCGGGCGCAGGAGGGACGACTTCAGGAGCCAGGCGGTGCCGGTGAGGGGGTGGCCGGCGAAGGGGAGTTCCACGCTGGGGGTGAAGATCCGAACGTCGCCGCGCTCCGCGTCGTCGATGAACACCGTCTCGCTGTAGCCGAGTTCGGCGGCGATCGCCTGGCGGGCGGCCGGGTCGGCGGAGCCGGCCGACACCACGCCCAGGAGGTTGCCGCCCCGGCCGTCGGGGCCGATGAACACCCGGAGCACTTCATGATCGGTCATGGGCCGATTCAAGCACTGCCCAGGAAGTGGAAGCCGGGCCGGGGATGCATCAGGAAGTCGTGGTGGGAGATGTTCCACGCGTACGCCCCGGCCAGCGCGAACACCACGCGGTCCCCGGCCCGCAGGCCGGGCGCCGGAACCCGGCGGGCGAGGACGTCCTTCGGGGTGCAGAGCTGGCCGGTGAGGGTGACGTGGTCCTGTTCGGCGGCGGGGCGCGGCCAGGGGTGCGGCCAGTGGCCGACGGGCAGGACCTCGCAGGGCTGGTCGTGGCCCTTCGTCGCCGGGGTGCGCAGATGGTGGGTGCCGCCGCGCAGCACGGCGAACTCCTCACCGTGGCTGGGCTTCACGTCCAGCGCCTCGGTGGCGTACCAGCCGCAGTAGGCGCTGAGGGCGCGGCCCGGCTCGATGCGCAGCAGCAGGCCGGGGTGGGCGGCGATGAGGCGCGCGAGGCCTTCGCCGTAGGCGGTCCAGTCGAAGCGGGCGCCGGGATCGGCGTAGTCCACGGTCATGCCACCGCCGACGTTCACCTCGGGCAGCGCGATGCCGTGCCGGGCGGCCAGGCCCACCGCGAACGCCACCACCTCGGCGGCCACGGCGAGCTGCGCCGTCGCGTCGAGGCCGCTGGCGAGGTGGGCGTGGATGCCGCGCAGCTCCAGTTGGGGGTGGCTGCCGTCGGTGAGCAGCCGGACGGCGCTGTCGGCCTGTGCGGGGTCGAGGCCGAACGGGGTCGGGCAGCCGCCCATCGCCAGTGAACTGCCTTCCAGCGCCGCGCCCGGCACCGGCAGGTTGAAGCGCAGCAGGACGGGAACGGTCCGGCCGGGGGCCGGCCGCGCGGCGAGGTGGCCGAGCATGCGCAGCTCGTACTCGCTCTCCACGTGGAAGCGTTCCACGCCCAGCTCCAGCGCCGCCGCGATCTCGGCCGGGGTCTTGCCGGGCCCGCCGAAGGCCAGCGGGCGGTCCGGGACGGCCTTGCGGACATGGGTCAGTTCGCCGCCGGAGGAGACCTCGAAACCGTCGACGTACGGGGCGAGCGCGGTCAGGATCTCCGGCTCGGGGTTGGCCTTGGCGGCGTAGTAGAGCTCGACGCGCTCGGGGAGCGCGGCCCGTACGGCGGCGGCGTGGGCGCGCAGCTCCGCCAGGTCGTAGAGGTAGGCGGGCAGGTCGTCGGCGGCGAGGTACGTGGCCCGTTCGCGGACCGCGTCGGTCAGCAGCGCCGGGCCGGCGGAAGGGTTCGGGGTCATCGGGTGCTCCAGGGCTCGGTCCGGTCGCTGTCGTCGCCGCCGGTTCCGCAGCCCGCCGCGCCCGGCACCGACGCCCCCGACAGCACGTCCTCGGCCAGCGGAGACGGCAGCCGTACATAGCCGGCCTCGCGGTCCGCCTTGCGCTCCCAGCGCGTCAGGAGGTTGGCCTTGGCGGGCAGCGGGACCCCGGCGAGCAGGGCGCTGAGCCGGGGCGGGCAGCCGTGGTCGTCCGCGTACTCGCGCAGCACACCGTGCACCCGCGCCCACAGCGCCGTCTCGGACTGCGGGTGCAGATCGGCGAGGGCCGCGAGCAGTTCGGCGACGTGGTTGACGAGCAGGCAGTAGATGACGCGGTCCCAGCCGCGTTCCGCGTCGTACGTCATGGGGGCCGCGACATCGGCGGGCAGCGCGGCAAGGGTGGCGGCATGGTGCTCGGGGAGGAGCTTGGTGCCCTCCAGATCGCGGAAGAGCACCTGGACCGGGAAGCCGTCGCCGTCCACCCCGATCAGCACGTTCTGCAGATGCGGTTCCAGCACGACGCCGTGGTCGAAATAGGCGGCGAGCACCGGCGGGAGCAGCAGTCGCAGATACGCCGTCCACCAGTCGAGGGCGGCCTGTGGGCCCGCCCCGTCGAGGAGCCGCGAGATGTGCGCGGAGCCGGTGGGGTACTCGTCGGCGACGGCGGCCGCCAGCAGCGGGATGACACCGGGGCGCAGATGCGCGGCCAGGCCGTCGCGGACGATGACGCCGAAGCCTTCCAGCAGGCCGATGTCCGGGCGCCCGTCGGCGCCGGGCAGCGCGAGGCTGCGGTACGCGGGCTCCCGGAGCATGGCGCTGTCCGGGAAGCGCCCGGCCAGGTCGGCGAGGACCGGCGCCAGCAGGCGGGTGAGCGCGACCGCGCCGGACAGCTCGTAAACGGCGTTCTTCCGCAGGCAGTTGGTGATCCGGATGTTGAGGCTGAACTTGAGGAACGTGTCGCCGTCGTACAGCGTGCGGACCGACGCGGTCGGTGCCGCGGCCGCGTCGCCGGTGCCCAGGTCGAGGATGTCGCCGCAGGCCAGGGCGGCGCGCAGCGCCGGGTGGTCGTGCAGCAGCCCGTACTGCCACGGGTGCGCGGGCAGCAGCCGGTAGCCGGCGGGCACCGGCCGCAGCCGGTCCAGCGGGTCGGCGGCGCCGGGTTCGCTGCGCTCCTCCGCGATCAGGTGCTCGCGGACGGCGAAGTGCCGCAGCGGGAACGTCGCGCCCGCCTCCGGGGCGTACGCGGCCCACGACGCCGGGTCGCCGGAGCGCGCCTTGGGGGTGGGGTGGAAGCGGTGACCGAACAGCAGGGACCGCTCGGACTCCAGGTAGTCCGGGGCGCCGGGACCGTCGTCGCTGCCGGGCACCGGACGGGGGAGCGACAGCGCGGCGGCGACGCCCCGGTGGCTGGAGACGATCTGGTCGAGGAACTCGTCGTTGCGCACCCCGGTGCGCAGTGACAGCTCGTCGTGCACGTACTCGGCGAGTCGGTACCAGTCCAACTCCTTCCACCCGTCCGCGTGTTGCTCCGCGACGGGGCCGGTGAACCGGTGGGCGCCGATGAGCGAGGTGCGACGCAGCGCGACACGCAGCAGCGCGTCCGCGCGGGGCAGCCGCAGCAGGAGGTGGCCGTCCGCGACCGCGGTCTGGTGCTCGGGTCCCGATACCTCGCGGAGCAGGCAGTTGAGGAGGGTGTGGGCCACGACGTCATCGGCGTCGGGAAGACCGCTGGCGGAAAGGCCGCTGGCGGAAAGGCCGGCGGAAGGCTGCGCGAGGTGCAGGGGAAGCGTCATCAACGGCTCCATCAAGGGTGCGAGAAGAGAGCGTGTACGGCGGCTGCGACGGTGATCAGAGCGACGGCGGTGCCCGCGAGCACGGGCGCGGTCGGTCCGAAGGCGCTGTTGCCGAGTGCGGCGACCACTCCGGCGGCGACGGCCCCGCCCTTGGAGACGAACTCCAGGGAGCCGAACATCCTTCCCGGCGAGCGGCCTTGCACCGCGTCGGCGGCGAGCAGGGACAGACCGACCAGGCCGAGCGTGAGCCCGGCGCCGAGCAGCAGCCGGACGGCCGTGAACGTGATCAGCGAACCGGCCACGGCATGCCCCGCGAGACCCGCGGTCACCGCCGTGAAACCGAGGGCGATACCGAGCCGGGGGCGGTTGCGGAAGGCGGAGTGCACGGGCGCCGCGAAGAGCAGGTAACACAGGTGCGGCAGGGCGAAGAGCGACCCGGAGACGACCGGGGAGATCCCCGATATTCGGTCCCCGAGCAGGGCGATGAGGTAGGGGAACGAGATCACGGTCGAGAAGACGAACGCGAACTCGAAGATGTACAGCTCCCGCAGGAGCCCGCGCTGCGCGGTGACCGGCGGCGCTGCCGCCGCCGGTTCCGCCACCGGCGCTGTCATCTGCTGCTCCGCCCGCGGCTTCTCCATGACCACGACGGTCTCGCGCGGTTCCGGCAGTGCCAGCAGCATCGCCGCGGCGCCCAGCGGGAGCAGGGCGAGCAGCGCGTACTGGCGGTGCGGGGAGAGCCAGGGGGACAGCGTGCCGACCACGATGGGCGCGGCGACGAGGGCGGCGCGGGCGCTGCCCTGCATCAGGGTCAGGGCCCAGGACAGCCGGGTGCCGTCCAGCCCCGCCGCGAGATAGCCGTTGGTGGCGGCGAAGGTGCCGCCGAGGATGCCCTGCAGCACGAGGGCGGCGGTGAAGGTGGGCAGCGAGTCGGCGGCCCCGGCCAGCAGGAACGACAGCGCCAGCCCGAACTGGGCCCGCAGCAGCAGCCGTTTGCGGCCGTAGCGGTCGGCCAGCCGCCCCCACAGCGGGGCGGCGAGGCCGCCGAAGACCGTCGGGACGATGTAGAGCAGCCCGGCCCAGTGCGCGGTCGGGTCACCCAGCTCCGGCAGGATGGACGTCAGGTACGGGGGCAGGCCGAGCGCGGCGAACGAGGCGACGAAGTAGCAGGCCGCGACGGCGTGCACCTGGCGGCGCCCCAGGGTGGGAGCCGGAGCGGCGGAAATCGTCGCCGCCTCGGCGCTCACCGTGAACCAGTCCCGACCAGCAGGTAGTTGGGGCCAGTCGTGTAGTGCTTGTTGATGTCGGCCGCGCCGGAGCGCTCCTTGCTGAGCAGGGTCCCGGCGCTGACCATCGCCTTGACCGGGAGCCGCTCGGCGTTCAGCACGCGTTCGCGCAGCAGCTCGGCCGGCTCGCCGCCCAGACGGTCGAACGCCTCGGAGAGCCGGTCGCGGACCAGCCGCAGCAGGTCGTCCAGCGGCGCCCGGCCGTGGTCGGCCAGCCCGAAGGCGTACGAGCCCGCGCACAGGTGGACGGTGATGGTGGTGAACAGGTCGACGAGCGGTTCGTCGGAGACGCAGAAGATCCGTTCGTCGTCGAACTCGTCGATCCTGGCCGGAAGTTCGCCCAGTGCCCGGCTCAGGCGCGCGGTGTTGATGCGTGGCCCGTCGTTGTCCTTGAGGACCAGCCGCAGCCGGGTGGTGCCCGTCGTGCGGTCCTGGTCCAGGGCGAGGGAGATGTTCTGCTGGTGCGACTCCAGGGCGATCCCGTAGCCGAAGAGCGTGGTCTGCCAGTCGAACAGCAGAGTCAGGCAGGCGTCCAGGAGAGCGATGGGGTCGCCGTCGTAGAAGCGGTCGGCGAGCTGGTCGATCACCAGCCGGCCGTCCGGGGCGCCGGCGAGCAGCGCGGCCATCGGGACCAGGACGGAGTTCTGCAGGTGCTCCGGATAGCGGCGCAGCAGGACGGCGAGGAGTTCGTGCCCGGCGTGCGCGTAGCGGCGCTCGTCGGCGAGCAGCACGGTGTCCTGGAACCGGGGTTCGCGGGCGATCACCTCGCTCAGCAGCAGCTGGCAGGCGGCCCCGTCGGCGAGCGTGCCCGGCTTGATGGTCCGCCGGTTGCGCAGCCCCAGAGTCGCGGTGGCCAGCGGCAGCTTCAGATGCAGCAGCGGATACGTACGGTCCGCGAGCGTGCGCATGGACAGGGTGGGGACGAGGGACAGCGGCGCCTGTTCGGCGAGGAACGCGCGCCCTTCCAGACCGGTGGCGCGCAGCGCCTCGTCCAGCGGCGTCCCGACGGTCAGCGGGTGCACCGGGAGCACGGTGTGGGTGTCGCGCAGCTCCGGCATGCCGAGGGAGGCGGGTGTCGGCCACAGATAGGCGTACGTCTCGGCGGGGCCGCCGCCGGACTCCGTCACGGCATCACGGGGCAGGACGAGCCAGCGCGGTGCGACGTCCTCGTGGAACTCCGGCGCGTAGGCGCGCAGGTCGGACTCGCCGAGGCCGCTGCGGCCGCGCGATGTCGGATACACCGGGTGGTCGAGGAAGGCGGCCAGCGCGTCGAAGCCCAGGCTGCGGGCGTACGTCCAGTACGCGGTGTCGGAGCCGTAGCGCTCGGCGAGCCGGCCGGTCACCTCCGCGCGCACCCGGTCGTGCAGCCGCAGGGTCGCCGCGGTCTGCCGGCACTCCTCGGCGAACGCGTCGAAGCCGGCCCGGTCGACGGGGTCCGCCAGGGCGCGCAGTGCCCGCAGCACGGCGTCGGCGCCGGTGAGTTCGCGGCCGTCCGAGGCGCGCCGCAGCAGCGGCAGCCGGGCGGCGTACTCGCTCTGGAAGCCGTCGTCGGTCACCGGGAGCAGCAGCGCTTTCCCGAACCCGCCGGCCCCGTCACCGCCGTAGGTGTACGGCAGCCGCAGCCAGCGGCCGTCGGACTCCTCGACGAGGGTGGAGCGGGTGCGCAGCCCGACGACGTCCTCGCGCAGCAGCGCGCTGAGCACGCGCAGCATCAGTTCCGCGTCCACACCGGCATCGGTCGTACGGGTGCCCGTCATGGGGTGATCTCCCAGCGCTGCGCCCGGAGGAAGTCCGTCACGACGCGGTCCACCGCCTCCTGGTCGGTTCCGGTGGCGCGCACGATGCCGAGGAGGTCCCGGTTGGTGTGGTGCAGTTCGTGCCGTTCACCGGTCGCGCGCAGCGGGCGGTAGACCAGCCGGACACCGTCCACCGTGCGCTCGGTGGCCTCGGGCGCGGCGGTCAGGGTGCCCGCCCGGTCCGCGCACGGGTACTCCAGCCGGGCGCGGCCGCCGCCGCGGGCGCCGAGGTCGGCGGGGAGCGGTTCGCCCAGGTGGACGCGGAGGATGTGCTCGAAGAGGGGGATGTCGAGCAGCCCGGCGAGCAGCAGGTCGCACTGGTCGCCGATGGCCCGGTAGTTCACCTCGATGATGCGCGCCCGGCCGTCCTGGACCACGAACTCGGTGTGACAGGCGCCGAACCCGACGCCGAGGGCGTCCAGTTGCGCGAGGATCTGCTCGACGACCGCGGCGGGGTGCTCGGGAACGAAGGTGAGCCGTTCCTCGATGAAGTAGGGGAGCGGCGAGAGCCCGGTGTGGAATCCGCCCAGCACGTGCCGGGTCCGGCCGTCACCGAGTGTCTCCAGCGTGTACAGCTCGCCGGTGAGGTACTCCTCGGCCACGAGCGCCGCCCGCGGGCGGCGGGCCTGGATCTCCTTGCAGCGCAGCACCAGTTCCTCGGGGCCGCCGACGAGGACCACGTCCTCGCTGGCCACGCCCTCGCGCGGTTTCACCACGCACGGGTAGGGGACCGGCAGGCCGAGCAGCGAGGCGGGGTCCGCGCCGGCCGCGAGTTCGGCGGACCACACGGTGTCGGCGCCGGTGGCGGCCAGGTGGCGGCGCATCTGCGCCTTGTCCTTGGTGCGCAGGGCGGCCTGCCAGGGCTTGGCGGGCAGACCGAAGTACTCGGCGGCGAGCGCGGTCTGGGTCTGCAGGTGGTCGCTGTTGGTGAAGACGGCGTGGGGGGTGCGGCCGGTGGCGATCCGGGTGATGACGGCACGGAAGTCGCGTACGTCGCACTCCTCGACGTCCACCTGGGTGCCGTACAGCTCCTGGTGGGCGGCGGGGGAGTCGGTGAGGACGGTGACGTCCAGGCCGAGCCGGGAGGCGGCCGGCAGGAAACCCTCGGTGACGGAGTCCGTGGGGTTGAGCGCGAGCAGATACAGCCGCATGGCTGAGAGTCCTGTTCTGGGAACGTGTGGTGGGGAGGGGGCGGGCCGGGGGGAGGCCCGCCCCTCTCACACGGGAAGCCTTACTCCGGCAGGTCGACGCCCGCGGCCTTGGCCACGTCGCCGAGCATGCTGAGCGCGGCCTGGACGCCGATGCCGGACATCCACGTCTCGTCGGTCACGTTGACGACCTTGTGGTTCCTGACCGCGCCCAGGTCCTTCCAGACCGGGTTGGATTCGACGACGCTCTGCTGCGTCTTGGCCGGGTCGTCGGAGACGGTGACGAAGACCAGGTCCGCGTCGGCCTTGTCGATCTGCTCGGGGCCGACCTCCAGCATCGCGCTGTGGACGTTCTGCGAGGCCGGGCGGCCCAGGCCGATGTCGCTCAGCACGACGCCGCTGAACGAGTCCAGCTGGTAGAGCCGGGTCGGGCCGGCGACGAAGCGGACGACCGAGGCGGTCGGCTCCTTGCCGCCGTTCCTGGCCTTGATGGCCGCACCGAGCTTCTTGGCGCGGTCCTCGTAGGACTTCAGCGCGGTAGCGGCTTCCTTCTCCAGGCCGAGAGCCTTGGCGTGGACGGCCAGGTTCTCCTTCCAGGGGAAGCCGGTGGTCGCGGTGAAGACGGTCGGCGCGATGGCCTTGAGCTTGTCGTAGACCTTCTCGTGGCGGACCTTCGAGGACAGGATCAGGTCCGGCTTGAGGGACGCGATCAGCTCGAGGTCGGGCTCCGCGGACGGGCCGACGTCCTTGGTGCCCTCGGTCCTGCCCTTCAGGTACGCCGGGAAGCCGCCCTCGGACTTGAGGTGCGGTGCGACCGCGCCGACCGGGGTGATGCCGAGCATCGTCACGTCGTCCAGCTCGCCGGTGTCGAGCACGACCACGCGCCGCGGCTTCGCGGGAATCGTGGTGCTGCCCATGGCGTGCGTGATGGTGCGCGGGAAACCGTCGGCGGTGGCCGCGGCGTTCGCCTTGTCGTCCTTGGCCGCGGTCCCGCTGCCGCAGGCGGCGAGCGCTCCCACGCCGATGACGAGGGCGACGGGCGCGGCGATCAGCCGGACGAGACGGCGGCGGAGCGGGGCTCTGGTGTTCATGAGGGTGGGTTCCTTGCGACTGGACAGGAGAGGGGGACGGGGAAGGGAAAGGTCGGGGCTCAGCCGGCGACGGCGGTGGCGTGCCGTCTGGCGCGGCCGCGGGGCACGACGAGCGGGGTGCCGGTCTCGGGGTCGGGGATGACCTGGCAGTCCACGTCGAACACGGCCTTCACCAGCGCCGCGTCGAGCACCTCGGAGGGCGGCCCGGCCGCGGCCGGCCGGCCCTCCTGGAGGACGACGAGATGGTCGGCGTACCGGGCGGCCTGGCCGAGGTCGTGCAGCACCATGACGACGGTGCGCCCGGACTCGGTGTGCAGGTCCGACACCAGGTCGAGGACGTCGAGTTGGTGCCGCAGGTCGAGGAAGGTGGTGGGCTCGTCGAGGAGCAGCAGCTCGGTGTCCTGGGCGAGGGCCAGCGCGATCCAGGCGCGCTGCCGCTGACCGCCGGAGAGCTGGTCCACGTGCTGGTCGCGTAGTTCCGTGGTGCCGGTGCGCTCCAGTGCCTCGTCGACGGCGGCCTGGTCGGTGGCCGACCAGGGGCTGAGCAGCCGCTGGTGCGGGTAGCGGCCGAGCCGGACCAGCGCCTCGACGGTGATCGCGTCGGGGGTGACCGGCTGCTGCGGCAGCAGCCCCATCCGGCGGGCCAGCGAACGGGCGGGCATCCGGTGGATGTCCGCGCCGTCCAGGGCCACGGTGCCGGCGGCGGGGGAGAGCAGCCGGGACAGCCCGCGCAGCAGCGTCGACTTCCCGCAGGCGTTGGGGCCGACGATGGCGGTGACGGCGCCGCCGGGCAGGACGAGGTCCAGGCCGCCGATCACCAGACGGTCGCCGTAGCGCAGGTCCAGGCCGTGGGTGGAGAGCTGGTTGGTGCGGTTCGGCCGGTCGGCGCGGGCGGTCATCCGAAACTCCTGTGCGTGGGCCTGCTCTGACGAATCATCAGGACGAGTAGCCAGGGGGCGCCGAGGGTCGCGGTGACCACGCCGACGGGCAGTCCGTGCACCGGCAGCAGATGCTGGACGACCAGGTCGGAGCCGAGCAGCAGGACGGCGCCGGTGAGGGCCGACAGCGCGAGCGTTCCGGCGGTCGGCGGCCCGGCGAGGAAACGGACCACGTGCGGTACGGCGAGTGCGACGAACGCGACCGGGCCGGTGAGCGCCGCGGCCAGCGAGGCCAGCACGATGGCGGTGAGCAGCAGTTGGAGGCGTGCGGCGGACGGCGCCAGGCCGAGCCCGCCCGCGGAGTCGTCGCCCAGGTCGAGGACGGCGAGGCGCCGGTGGAGGACGAACGCGGCGGCCATCGCGGCGGCCACGGCGCCGCCGGCGGCGGACACCTCGGTCCAGGTCCGCCCGTAGAGCGACCCCGTCGTCCACTGCAGCGCGGAGTTGGCGAGTTCGGCGGGGAAGCGCACCACCATCAGGTTGACGGCGGCGGCCAGGCCCGCCTGAACGGCCAGCCCCACCAGGACGAGACGGGTGACGCCGAGCCCCGAGCGCCAGGCGAACGCGCCGAGCAGGACGGCGGCGAGCAGCCCGCCGCCGAGGGCGGCCAGCGGGATGAGGGTCTGCGAGGCGCCGGTGGCGAGCAGCGAGACGGCGCCGAGGGAGGCGCCGCCGGTCACGCCCATGACGTCGGGGGAGGCGAGTGGGTTGCGGAACAGCCGCTGCAGCAGCCCGCCGGCGACGGCGAGGCCCGCTCCGGCGACGATCGCCGCCGCCATCCGGGGCGCCCGGAACTCCTGGACCACCAGTACGTCGCCGGAGTCGCCGAGGCCGATCAGGGCGCGCAGCGCGGTGAGCGGGGGCATCGGGATCTGCCCGGTGGTGAGCGCGGTGGTGGCCAGTACGAGGATCGCCGCCACGGCGCAGACGCTCAACAGCGCGGTCCGGCGCCCGCGGGAGGGCCGCCGCTTCGGGGCGGCGGAGGCATCCTTGGCATCCTTCCGGGGTGCGGGGACGAGGGACTGCGTCGTCGTGGGGGCGGGCGGGGTCACGGGCGTGGGCGGGGTCGTGGGGGCGGGCGGCGTCATCGGGCCACCTTCCGGGCCAGCACCGCGAGCAGCGGCGCGCCGAGGAAGGCGGTGACGATGCCGACCTCCAGTTCGGAGGGCGCGATCATGACGCGGCCCAGGACGTCGGCGCCGAGCAGCAGCAGCGGGCCGGCGATCAGACAGCCGGGGACCAGCAGCCGGTGGTCGTTGCCGAACACCAGCCGCACCAGGTGCGGGGCGGCCAGCCCGATGAAGGCGACCGGTCCCGCCACCGCGACGGCGGAGCCCGCGAGCAGCACCACGGAGAGGCCGCCGGCGACCCGGATCCTGGCCACCGGCACGCCCAGGGCCTGCGCGGTCTCGTCACCGAGGGCCAGGGCGTTGAGCGCCGGGGTGATGGCCAGCGCGATGACCAACCCGATGGCGATCAGCGGGAGTACGGGGTAGAGGACGTCGAGTGTCCGCCCGGAGAGCGAGCCGGCGAGCCAGAACCGGGCTTCGTCCAGGGTGCGGTTGCTCGCCAGCATCACGGCGGACGTCCAGGACACCAGGACGGCCGTCAGCACCGTGCCGCCCAGTGCGAGCCGTACCGGGTCCAGGTCGCCCGCCCGCCGGGCGAGCGTCTGGGCGAAGAGCGCGGCGGCCGCGGCTCCGGCGAACGCGAACCACAAGTACTGGGAAGGGTGCGTCAGATGCAGTGCGTAGATCGCGGTCACGACGGCGAAGCCGGCGCCCGCGTTGATCCCCAGAGTGGTCGGCGAGGCCAGCGGGTTGCGGGTGACGCCCTGGGCGACGGCGCCCGCCACCCCGAGCGCCGCGCCGACCGCGAGCCCGATCAGGGTGCGCGGTACGCGCAGCCCGGTGACCACCACGGCGTCACGGCCGCGAGCGTGGTGGAACAGGGCGTCGAGCACGGTGCCGAGGGGGACCGGCCGCGAGCCGAGTGCGAGGCTCGCGGCGGCGCACGCCGTCAACGCGACGGCGCCGAGCAGGAACAGCGGTATCCGCCGGACCGGGGAGGGGAGCTGGCCGGCGACGGCCGTCCGCTGGGTCTTGAGCACCGGTCGATCTTAGGTTAGGTAAACCTAACCTTGTCAATTCGCTGTACATTCGCCACATTACGTGACGCGGTCGCGCTGTATGGGGGATTACTGGGACCTGACGGCATACGAGGCGGTACTGACCGATTCGTCGTCCAGGCAGGTGCCGGTCGCCAGGTCGAAGCGCTGCTTGAGCAGCGGTGAGGCGACGTACGCCCGGCCCGCCGCCGAGCCGAGCAGGCCGCGGGACAGCACGTAGGCGCCGGTGAACGGGTCCCGGTTGCCGATCGCGTAGAGGGCGCCGTGGCGGTCCTGGAAGAGGGCGGCCTGCGAGCCGTCGGGCAGCAGGGCGGCGACGCCCCGGCCCGGGGTCAGCAGGGCGTCGTCGCAGACCGGGAACCAGGCGTCGTCGAGGAGGAGTTCGATGGTCATGCGGTGACCGTCCCTTCGAGGGTGCGGATGGCGAGGGTGGGGCCGGCCAGCAGCACCGGGCCGGCCAGCAGATCCAGATCGGGCTTGACCTGGTCGCGCTCCTCGACGAACCGGACGCTGGGGTCGGGCACGTCCGGCGCGTTGACGAAGGAGACGAAGCGGCTCAGCCGCTCGGGGTCGTTGATGGTGTCGGCCCACTCGTCGCGGTACCCCGCGACATGCGCGGACATCAGTGACTCCAGCTCGTCGCAGATGCCCAGCGAGTCGTGCACGACGACGTCGCGGACGTGCTCCAGGCCGCCCTCGATCCGCTCCAGCCAGGCGGAGGTACGCTCCAGCCGGTCCGCGGTGCGGATGTAGAACATCAGGAAGCGGTCGATGAGCCGGACCAGTTCCGCGTCGCTGAGGTCCTGTGCCAGCAGGTCCGCGTGGCGCGGGTCGGCGCCGCCGTTGCCGCCGACGTACAGGTTCCAGCCCGACGCGGTGGCGATGATCCCGAAGTCCTTGCCACGGGCCTCCGCGCACTCGCGGGCGCACCCCGAGACGGCGGACTTGAGCTTGTGCGGCGAACGCAGCCCCCGGTAGCGCAACTCCAGGCCGATGGCCATCTTCACGCTGTCCTGGACGCCGTACCGGCACCAGGTGCTGCCCACGCACGACTTCACGGTGCGCAGCGCCTTGCCGTACGCGTGCCCCGACTCGAACCCGGCGTCCACCAGCCGTGTCCAGATCAGCGGCAGCTGGTCGACACGGGCGCCGAAGAGGTCGATCCGCTGCCCGCCGGTGATCTTCGTGTAGAGGCCGAAGTCCCGGGCCACCTCGCCGATCACGATGAGCTTCTCCGGGGTGATCTCACCGCCGGGGATACGCGGCACGATCGAGTACGAGCCGTTGCGCTGCAGGTTCGCCAGGAAGTGGTCGTTGGTGTCCTGGAGCGCGGCCTGTCCGCCGTCCAGTACATGCACCGGAGCGCCGATCGACGGCGCCAGCGAGGCGATGACCGAGGCCACCGCCGGCTTGCAGACCTCGCAGCCCTCGCCGCCCCTGGCCGCCTCGCGCCCGTGGCTGTCGAGCAGTGCCGCGAACGAGGTGACCCGCAGCGCGCGCACGATCTCGTACAGCTCCTGGCGGGTGTGCGCGAAGCAGCCGCACAGCCCCTTGTCCTCGGCGGGCGGCAGCAGCTGCCCCAGCACCTTCAGGCAACTGCCGCAGCCCGTGCCGGCCTTGGTGCACTTCTTGAGCTGCGGCACGGTGGTGCAGGAGTGCTCGGTGACGGCGCCGAGGATCGCGCCCTTGGTGACGTTGTGGCAGCTGCAGATCACCGCCGTGTCGGGCAGCGACGACGGCCCGAGTTCGACCGGCCCTCCGGCGCCCGCAGGCAGCACCAGCCGCTCGGGCGGCACCGGCGGCACCGAGCCGGTCATCGGGCGCAGCATGCCGTACGAGTCGGCGTCGCCGACCAGGATGCCGCCCAGCAGCACACCCTCGCGCGAGACCACCAGCTTCTTGTACACGCCGGAACGGGAGTCGGAGTACAGCACGTCCAGGCAGCCGGGGGTGGCGCCGTGGGCGTCGCCGAAGCTCGCCACGTCCACGCCGAGCAGCTTGAGCTTCGTCGACAGATCCGCGCCCTTGAAGGAACCCGCGTCGCCCGCGATCGCCTTCGCCGCCGTCTCCGCCATCTCGTAGCCGGGCGCGACCAGCCCGTACACCCGGCCGTCGGAGGCCAGCGCGCACTCGCCGATCGCGTACACCGCCTCGTCCTCGGTCCTGCACTGCTCGTCCACGACGATCCCGCCGCGCTCGCCGACCGGCAGCCCGCACTCCCGGGCCAGCTGGTCGCGGGGGCGGACGCCGGCCGAGAAGACCACCAGGCCGGTCGTGAGCGTCGAGCCGTCCGACAGCGACATCGCGGCGACCCTGCCGTCCTCGCCCGCCACGATCGCCTGGGTGCCGACACCCGTGTGGACGGTGACGCCCATCTCCTCGATGGTGCGCCGCAGCGCCTCGCCGCCGCCCTCGTCGATCTGCACCGGCATCAGGCGCGGCGCGAACTCCACTACGTGCGTGTCCAGTCCGAGCCCCTTCAGGGCGCCCGCCGCCTCCAGGCCCAGCAGTCCGCCGCCGACGACCGTGCCGGTGCCGCCGGTCGCGGCGTACTCCTCGATCGCCAGCAGGTCCTCGATGGTGCGGTACACGAAGCAGCCCTCGGCGTCCTTGCCCGGGACCGGCGGCACGAACGGGAAGGAGCCGGTGGCCAGCACCAGCGTGTCGTACCCGAAGGTCAGCCCGGAGCGGGCGGTCACGGTGCGGGCCGCGCGGTCGACGGTGAGCGCGGGATCCCCCAGCCGCAGCTCGATGCCGTGCTTCTCCATGAAGCCGTCCTCGGCGAGGGCGAGTCCGTCCGGCGTCGTCCCGGAGAAGTACGAGGTCAGATGGACCCGGTCGTACGCCGCGCGGGGCTCCTCGCACAGCACGACCACCCGCGTCCGCTCGGTGACGCCCCGGTCGGCGAGCGCCTCCAGGAACCGCTGACCGACCATGCCGTGTCCGACCAGCACGATCGTCGGAACCGTGGGAACGTCCGTCGTGCCGCCAGCCATCGTGTCAACAGCCATGGTCAGGAACCTCCGTCGTTGGTGAGCAGGTGGAGCAGCGGAGCGGATGAGGCCGGGAGCGGCTCGTCGGCCTCCCAGGTGCGGGCGAGCGTGCCCACCGCGGCGAGATCGCCGAGCAGGATCCCGCCGACCAGCCGGTCGTCACGGATGACGACCTTCCGGTAGGCGCCGCGGGTCGCGTCCGTGAGGCGCAGTACGTCGTCGCCGGGGACCGGCAGCGGGTCGCCGAACGCGGCGAGGTCGAAGGGGGCGATCCCGGTGGCACCGGTACGGGTGGGCTCTGAGGCGTTGGCTGCGGGCGCGGGGGAGCCGCCGAGGGTCAGCCGGGTCAGGGCGCGGGTGCCGGTGTAGCGCGGTGGGTCCGCGGGGCGGCCGGGGGCGGGCCCCCGCGCCGCCTCGGTGAGCAGCAGCGCCAGCGCGTCCGCCTGTTCACGGGCCGCGTTCGCCAGGCCGTACACGACACCGCCGTGCTGCGAGCAGTCGCCGATCGCGTGGATGAACGGGTCGGACGTCCGCAGCTCGTCGTCCACGACGATGCCCCGGTCGACCTCGAGCCCCGCCGCCTGCGCCAGCCCGGTGCGGGGCCGCACACCGCAGGCGAGAACGACCAGGTCGGTGCCGAGGCAGTAGCCGTCGGCGAGTTCGACGGACCGGACGGCGCGGACGGCCTGCGGCGTACCGTCCGGGGCGGTCCGCAGTCCCCGCACCCGGCACTCCGTGTGGACCTCGATGCCCATCGACTCCAGATGCGTGCGCAGCAGCCTGCCGGACTGCTCGTCCAGCTGCCGCTCCATCAGGTACTCGCCCTGCTGGAGCAGGACGACATGGGCGCCGCGCGCCGCCAGCGCCCGCGCCGCGGAGACCCCGAGCAGCCCGCCCCCGACGACGACCGCCCGCACGCCGGGGTGCAGCGCCCCGGACAGCGCCAGGCAGTCGTCCATGGTGCGGAAGGCGTGCACGCCCAGCGGCAGTTCACCGCGCCCGGCCTCGAACAGGCCGCGCAGCGGCGGGAGCACCGGGTTGGAGCCGGTGGCCAGCACCAGCCGGTCGTAGCGAGTGGCGGAGCCGTCGTCGCAGATCACGAGGCGCTCGGCGCGGTCCACCCGCACCACGCGCCGTACGGTGCAGGTGGCGTCCGGCAGCGTGATGACGTCCGGCTCGTACCGTCCGGCGAGTACCTCGGCGAGCAGCACCCGGTTGTACGGGGCGTGCGCCTCCTCCCCGAACAGCGTCACGCGGACGCCGGGGGCGGCGGGCGCGAGCTGCTGCGCCAGGCGCGCACCCGCCATCCCGCCGCCCACCACCACGATCTCCGTGCCCGCTTCGATGTCCATGCCGGTCAGCCTGCGGCGCGGCTGTTACCCGGCCGCATCGCGTCCGTTTCCCTGAGGGAACGGTGCCCTCAGCGCGGGACGGCGGCGGGTGTGAGACGGATGGCGGCGCGGCTCTGAGCCGCACGAGAGCCGAACCCGGGCCGCACCCGAACCAGAATAAAGACTGCGCGTAGATGATCTCTGCGAAGATTGCTGCCCCCGAATCCGCTGACGGCCGGTGGGGACGGGTACGGTCTGATGATGGCCGCACCCGACGACAGCCCCGGTTTCCTGTTCTGGCGCACCTCCCTCCACTGGCAGCGCGCCATCGCGGCGGCCCTGGCGCCGCTCGATCTCACCCACGCCCAGTTCGTCCTGCTGGCCGGGCTGTGGTGGCTCGACAGCCAGGGCGAGCAGCCCAACCAGCTCCAACTGGCCCGGCACAGCGGCACGGACGTGAAGATGACGTCCCAGGTGCTGCGCCGGCTGGAGGACAAGGGCCTGCTCACCCGCGTGACCGATCCGAGCGACACCCGGGCCAAGCGGCTCGGCATCACGCCCGCGGGCGCCGAGCTGGCCACCGAGGCGGTCGCCACGGTCGAGGCGACCGACGCGGCGTTCTTCGGCGCGGCGCCCGACCAGGAAGCGCTGCTCGCCGCGCTGCGCACCCTCGCCCTGCCGCCCGCCGGACCGCCCGCCGACGCGTGATCGGTGACCGGATCGTTCCGCATCCAGGCACAATGGTGTCTGTACCGCGGACTCCGCCGAGGGCCAGGATCGAGGCATGAACCGAGCACTGATCGTCATCGACGTCCAGCAGTCCTTCCTCCAGCACCCGCTGTGGCAGGCCTCGTCCAACCCCGGCATCGTCGGCCAGGTGAACCGCCTCGTGGCGCACGCCCGCGACGAGGGCGACCTCGTCGTCTGGGTGCTGCACAGCGAGCCCGGCACCGGCGGGGTCTTCGACCCGGCCAGCGGTCACGTGCGCCTGATGGAGGGACTGGAGCCGCTCGACGGCGAGCCGGTGCTCACCAAGACCGCGCACAACGCCTTCACCACCACCAACCTCCAGCAGCTCCTCACCTCGCGCGGCGTCACCGAGGTCATCACCAGCGGCATCCGCACCGAGCAGTGCGTCGAGACGACCACCCGGCTCGCCTCCGACCTCGGCTACGAGGTCACCTTCGTCACCGACGCGACCGCCACCACCCCGTGCGAGCACTGGGACGCGCCGGCCGGCCGCTCGGTCGAGGAGATCCTCGCCGACCCCCGCACCCTGCAGACCGACGACATCATCGCGCGCACCGAGTACGCGCTCGCCGGCCGGTTCGCCCGGGTGACCACCGTCAAGGAGCTGACCGGATCGTGACCCGGGTCGTCTTCCTGCTCGTCCCGCACCTGCACCTGCTGGATCTCGCGGGCCCGGCGCAGGTGTTCTCGACCGCGGCCGACTTCGGCTACGACTACGAGACCGCCTACGTCGGCGAGCAGGAAGACATCCCGACCGCCCAGGGCGTACCGCTCAGGGCGGCAACCCGCTGGCCCGACCTCACCCCCGACGACCTGGTGATCGTCCCGGGCTGGCGGTCCCGCACGCTGAGGCAGAACGGGCACGTGGCGGAGTCCACGCTCCAGCGGCTGCGCGACCACCACGCCGCGGGCGGCGTCGTCGCCAGCATCTGCGCGGGCGCCGACGCCCTCGGCCGGGCCGGCCTCCTCGACGGCCGCCGCTGCACCACCCACCACGACGTGCAGGACGAACTCGCCGTCCGCCACCCGCGGGCCACCGTCGTGCGCGATGTGCTCTACGTGGTCGACGACCGGATCGTCACGTCCGCCGGCATCGCCAGCGGCATCGACCTCGCGCTGCACCTCGTCGCCGGCCGGCACGGGCCGGGCGCCGCCGCCCGCATCGCCCGCAACATGGTCGTCTACGCCCGCCGCAACGGCGACGAACAGCAGACCAGCGCGATGCTCCGGCACCGCGCCCACCTCAGCGACGCCGTCCACCGCGTCCAGGACCTCATCGACGCCCGTTTCACCGAACACCTCGGCCTCGCCGACCTCGCCGCCACCTCCGGCGTCAGCGAACGCACCCTCACCCGCCGCTTCGGCGAGGCCACCGGCCTCACCCCGCTCCGCTACCAGCAGGTCCTCCGCGTCGAGCGCGCCGAACACCTCATCTCCCACGGCTCCACCATCGAATCCGCCGCCCGAGCCGTCGGCTTCGAGGACGCCCGCATGCTCCGCCGCCTGCGCGCCCGGGCCTGACGGCGCCGGGTCCCGGTTGAGTGAGGTGGTCCGACGTGGTTGGTGCGGCGCATCGGCCGCTATCGAAGATCGATCATGCGGACCGGTTGCCCCGTGGTGCGAGCGATGAGACGGTGATCACCGGCTCGTGGCGGACCGGGAAGTTGACCGAGGCGGCGATGAAGCACGTGCGGTGGGCGTCGGCGTGGAGGGTGGCGGCCTTGTCGGCCATCTCCTGGGAGGCGACCTCGACCTGTGGGCGCAGGACCGCTTCCGTGAAGTGGCCGCCCTCGGGGGTGGTTTCCATCGTGCCGTGCGCGTTGTCCGTGTACGCGGTGACGGTGACGCCGCCGACGGCGCAGACGTGCAGGTAGGCGAGCATGTGGCACTGCGACAGTGCGGCGAGGAGCAGCTGCTCGGGGTTCCAGCGGGAGGCGTCGCCGCGGAAGGTCGGGTCGGAGCTGCCGAGGATGGTGGGTACGCCGGCGGCCGAGACCTCGTGGGAACGGTCGTAGGCGCGGTAAGTGCTCGTCCCGGTACCGAGGTTGCCGGTCCAGGTGACCTGCGTGTCATAGGTGTGGGGCGTGGGCACGGCGGCTCCTTCTGTTGATCTGCCGGACAGGGCCCAGAGTACGTTCAGCCGGTCGCGGGACCCACCGCCTCCACCCGCACCGCGCACACCTTGAACTCCGGCATGCGGGACGTCGGGTCGAGAGCCGGGTTGGTCAGGGTGTTGGCGCGGCCCTCGCCCGGCCAGTGGAACGGCATGAAGACGGTGTCGGGGCGGATGGCGGAGCTGATGAGCGCGGGGGCGACGGCGCGGCCCCGGCGGCTGGTGACCGCGAGGACGTCGCCCTCGGCGACCCCCAGGCGCGCGGCGAGCTGTGGATGGAGCTGCACGAAGGGGCCGGGGGAGGCGGCGTTGAGTTCGGGGACACGGCGGGTCTGGGCACCGGACTGGTACTGCGCCAGGACGCGGCCGGTCGTCAGATGGAGCGGGTAGTCGGCCGACGGCTCCTCCGCGGAGGGCCGGTGCAGGACCGGGACGAAGCGGGCCCGGCCGTCCGGCGTCGCGAAACGGTCCAGGAAGAGGCGGGGCGTTCCGGGGTGCGCGGCGTCCGAAGACGTTTGCGGGCACGGCCAGAAGACGCCGTCCTCCTCCGCGATCCGCCGGTAGGTGATGCCCGAGTAGTCCGCCGGGCCGCCCGCCGACGCGCGGCGCAGCTCGTCGAAGACCTCCTCGGGGTCGGTGGGGAAGCCCTTCTCCCACCCGAGCCGGGCGGCGAGCCCGTTCAGCACCTCCAGGTCGGTACGGACCTCCGGCGGCGGGTCGATCGCCTTGCGGCGCAGGATGACCCTGCCTTCCAGGTTGGTGGTCGTGCCGGTCTCCTCCGCCCACTGGGTGACCGGCAGCACGACGTCCGCCAGCTCGGCCGTCTCCGACAGGACGACGTCGCAGACCGCGAGGAAGCCGAGCGAGGCGATCCGTTCGGTGATGTGCGCGGCGTTCGGCGCGGAGACGACCGGATTGGAGCCCATCAGCAGCAGCGCGTGCACCTCCACGCCGAGCGTGTCCAGCAGTTCGTACGCGCTGCGCCCCGGCGCCGGCAGGTCGTCCGGGTCGACACCCCACACCGCCGCCACGTGCGCCCGTGCGCCCGGGTCGTCCAGCTTGCGGTAGCCGGGGAGCTGGTCGGCCTTCTGGCCGTGCTCGCGCCCGCCCTGCCCGTTGCCCTGCCCGGTGAGGCAGCCGTAGCCGGAGAGCGGCCGGCCCGCGCGGCCGGTCGCGAGGCACAGGTTGATCCAGGCGCTGACGGTGTCGGTGCCCTTGGACTGCTGCTCGGGGCCGCGCGCGGTGAGCACCATGCTCTCCGGTGTCGCGCAGAACATCCGCACGGCCTCCCGGAGTTGCGGCACCGGCACCCCGGTGATGCGTTCCACCAGTTCCGGCCAGTGCGCCATGACGCCCGGCCGCGCCTCGGCCCAGCCGGTCGTGCGCTCCGCGATGAACCGCTCGTCCAGATGTCCCTCGGCGACGGCGAGGTGCAGCAGCCCGAGCGCGAGCGCCAGATCGGTGCCGGGCCGCGGCTGCAGATGCAGATCCGCGTGCTCGGCGGTACGGGTGCGGCGCGGATCGACGACGATCAGCTTGCCACCCCGCTCGCGCAGCTCCGTGAGGTACCGCAGCGCGGGTGGCATCGTCTCGGCGAGGTTGGAGCCGACGAGGATCACGCAGCCGGTGCGGGCGATGTCCTCCAGCGGGAACGGCAGCCCCCGGTCCAGGCCGAAGGCCCGCTGGTGGGCGGCGGCCGCCGAGGACATGCAGAACCGGCCGTTGTAGTCGATCTGCGAGGTGCGCAGCACCACCCGCGCGAACTTGCCGAGCGCGTACGCCTTCTCGTTGGTCAGCCCGCCGCCGCCGAAGACCCCGACGGCGTCGCGACCGTGCTCGGCCCGCGTCCGCAGCAGTCCCTCGGCGACCCGGTCGAGCGCCTCGTCCCAGCCGGCCGGCTCCAGCGCGCCGCCGGCGCCGCGCACCAGCGGCCCGGTCAGCCGCGCGCCGCGTGCCAGCACCTGGGGCGCGGTGCGCCCCTTGCCGCACAGCGCGCCCCGGTTCACCGGGAACGCGGGCCGTTCCACGACCTCGACGCCGCCCGCCGGCAGCGCCGCGAGCCCCATGCCGCATTGCAGGGCGCAGTAGGGACAGTGCGTGTCAATGGTGCTCGGGCTCATCCGCCCAGCCTGCGCCGTACGTGTTTCGCCCCCGTACGCGACGCGGTTACGCGGCCGGTACGCGCACCTCAGCGCGCCGCCGGGCGCCCTGTGAGGGCGGGGCGGACGTCCGTCAGCGTGCCGCCGGGTCCGGGGCCAGGGCCCGTGTCACGCCCGGCTCCCGGGGTCCGAGGAAGACCGGGTCGGGCTCGACCACGATGTCCAGCGCCGCCTTGGTCGCCGCGACGAGCTCGCGCCCGCCGCCGTAGAACCACGTCACGTCGTGCGGTTCGTCGACCCCGACGCCGTACCCCTCGACGCCCGCCGCGTCGCACAGCGCCAGCGCCCGCCGGATGTGGAAGCCCTGGCTGACGAGGATCGCCCGGTCCACACCGAAGATCCGCTTGGCGCGGCTGCACGAGTCCCAGGTGTCGAAGCCCGCGTAGTCCAGCACGACCTTCGACGCGGGCACACCCTGCTTCTGCAGATAGCCGAGCATCGCGCCCGGCTCGTTGTAGTCGGTGCGGCTGTTGTCGCCGGTCACCAGGATCGCCCGGACCTTGTGCGTCCGGTACAGCTCGGCGCCCGCGTCCAGCCGGTGCGCGAGATACGGCGTCGGTCTCCCGTCCGCCAGGCCCGCGCCGAACACCACTGCCACCGGCTCCGACGGTACGTCCGCGACCGCCCGCACCCGTCCGTCCGCCGTGACCTGCAGCCAGGTCGCGGGCAGCAGCGCCAGGACGCAGCAGGCCATCACGGCCTGCAGGAGGAGCTGGCGGCCGCGCCGGGTCCGCGGCGGGCGCAGCCTGCGCAGCACGGCGGGCACGGCGGCACGTATCCGGCCCGGCTTCATTCGGCGTCCCCTCGCTGAGCGACTCTGTCGTGCGGTCAACTCCGTCGTCCGGATCGACGCGTACGGCGCCGGTACGGTTCCGGGCACGATGGACGCAGCCGCGCCGCCAGCGAAGAGAGGACCGCCGCCTTGACCCCGCCGCCCCCGTCCCGCCTGCCCTTCTTCGTCTACGGGACGCTGCGTCCCGGCCAGGCCAACCACCCGCTGGTGGAGGGCCGTACCGCACCGCCGAGACCCGCCGTACTGCCCGGGGCGCTGCTGTACGCCGGGCCCGGCTACCCCTACGCGGTCGCTGCCCCGGCCGCCGAACCCGTCACCGATACCGTGCACGGTGAGCTGCTGGACGTGCTGCCCGACCAGTACGACACCGTCCTCGCCGACCTCGACCGGCTGGAGGACCACGTCCCGGGCGCGCGCGGGAATCTGTACGAGCGGCTGGCGCTGCGCGTGATCTGCGACGGTCTGCGGTGCGATGCCTGGGTGTATCTCGCGGGGGAGGGGCCGGCCAGGACCCTGCGGGCGTCGGGGCGGATCATTCCGGGCGGTGACTGGGTCCGCACCCAGCGGTCTCACAGGCCGTACCGACGCTCGTGAGACCGAGGAAAACACTTGTCATCACTGTGCAATGCGGGCGCAACCTCCGCACTTCAGGCTCGGTCCATGACGGCGTCGACAGCGCATCCGCACCCGCACCCGGAGTTCGGCCTGGCCCCGGCCGACGGCTCCGGCAGCCCCGGCAGCTCTGACAGCCCCGACAACTCCGGCCTGTCCGGCAGCTTCGACAGTACGGCGCAGCTCCTGAACCGGATCACCGCACAGCTCAGCAGCCAGCTCTCCCACGTCACCCTCACCGCTGTCCCGCGCGGCCCGGCCCTGGTCGCCGTGGCGCACGGCAGCCGTGACCCCGCGGCGCGGCGCACCGTGCGCGCGCTCCTCGACCGGGTCCGGGCGCTGCGCCCCGGCCTGCCCGTCCACCTCGGGCACATCGAGCTGAACGAGCCGCTGCTCGACGACACACTCGCCGCGCTGCGCGGTGATGTGGTGCTCGTGCCGCTGCTGCTCGGCCACGGCTACCACGTCAAGCAGGACATACCGCAGGCGCTGGCCCGCGCCCCGCACCTGCGCGGGCTGACCGCCGCGCCGCTCGGCCCGCATCCGCTGCTCGCCGAGACGCTGCACGTGCGCCTCGCGGAGGCCGGCTGGCGCAAGGGCCTGCGGCGCGCGGGTGTGGTGCTGGCGGCCGCCGGCTCCCACGACCCCGACTGGCCCGCCGACACCGCCCGCACCGCCGAACTCCTCAGCCACCGGCTCGGCGGCGCCCCCGTCCTGCCCGCCTACGCCTCCGGCGCGGGACCGTCCGTCGACGAGGCGGTCGGTGCGCTGACCGCGCGCGGCCACCGGGTCGCGGTCGCCTCGTACTTCACCGCCCCCGGTCGGTTCGCCACCCGGACGTCGGCAGGGGCGCCCTGGATCGCGGCGGCGCCGCTGGGCGCGCACAGCGCCATGGCCCGCCTGGTGCTGCACCGTTACGACCAGGCGCTGGCCGCCGCCGGCCGGGCCGCGCCGCGCCATCTCGCCAGCGCGTAACCCGGTACGGGACCGCGGGACCGGTGGCGGCGGCGCGTCTGTCACTCCGGAGCGTTACGGTCACAGGCATGGAAGCGAACTACCGGACCGACGCGGCGGCCGCGCACCTCGGGCCGTACGAGCGGTACGGGCCGTACGGGGACGCCGATACCGACCGCTTTGTGACCGAGCCCGACAAGCGGCCGGGCCGCACGGCGTTCCAGCGCGACCGGGCGCGGGTGCTGCACTCGGCCGCGCTGCGCCGGCTGGCGGGCAAGACCCAGGTGGTGGACCCGGGCTCGGCCCTGATGAACACCAGCCCGCGCACCCGCCTCACGCACTCGTTGGAGTGCGCGCAGGTGGGGCGGGAGCTGGGCGCCGCGCTCGGCAGCGACCCGGACCTCATCGAGACGGCGTGCCTGGCGCACGACCTCGGCCACCCGCCCTTCGGGCACAACGGCGAGCAGGTACTGGCCGAGGTCGCCGAGGCGTGCGGCGGCTTCGAGGGCAACGCGCAGTCGCTGCGGCTGCTGACCCGGATCGAGCCGAAGCGCTTCATGCGGGACGCCGACGGCACGATGGTCAGCGTCGGCCTGAACCTCACCCGTGCCGCCCTGGACGCCGCCACGAAGTACCCATGGCCGCGCGGCGGCCACCCCACGAACCCCGGCAGCCCCAAGTTCGGGGCCTACGAGGACGATCTGCCGGTCTTCGACTGGCTGCGGGCCGGTGCGCCGGCGGACCGGCAGTGCTTCGAGGCCCAGGTCATGGACTGGGCCGACGACGTCGCGTACTCGGTGCACGACGTGGAGGACGGCCTGCACGCCGGCCACCTCGACCCGAACCTGCTGCTCGCCGACGCCGAGCGCGCCGACATCTTCGACTGCGCGGGGGAGCGGTACGCGGCCGACGCCACCCCCGACGAGCTGGCCGAGGCCCTCGACCGGCTCCTGGAGCAGGCGTGGTGGCCGCACGGCTACGACGGCTCGGCCATCTCCCAGGCCCGGCTGAAGGACGCCACCTCGCAGCTCATCGGCCGGTTCTGCCTGGCCGCCGAGCGCGCCACCCGCGAGGCGTACGGTACCGGGCGGCTCACCCGGTACCGCGCCGAGCTGGTCGTGCCGCGCGAACAGCGCCTGGAGTGCGCCGTCCTCAAGGCGGTCGCCGACCGGTACGTCATGCAGCGCGCCTCGCAGGAGCGCCGCCGCGCCGAGCAGCGGATCCTCATCTCGGAGCTGTCAGAAGCGCTGCTGGCGCGCGCCCCCGAGGGCCTGGACCCGCAGTTCCGCGGCATCTTCGACGAGGCGGCGGACGACAGTGCGCGGCTGCGCGCCGTCGTCGACCAGATCGCGTCGCTCACCGACGCGACGGCCACGGCCCTGCACACACGGCTCACGACGGGCCGGTCCGCCAGGCTGCTGTGAGGCGGTGACGCGGCGGTGGGGGCCGGGCGGTGCGACGTGCCGCCGGGCCGGGCCGACCGGCCGCGGACGTACTCTTTCCGGTCCCGTCGCGGCCACCCGCGACCGGGCCCGCGCGCATCTGTCCGAAGTACTGCGGGCGCGCGAGGCATACGAGGGGCGCTTTGTCGACTCGGCGCGGCGCTCTTCCCGCCAGGCGTGACGTAAGGGACGCTCGCAGGTACGGCATCTGTTGGGGAGGCGCACAGTGGTGGACGCAGACCAGACCATCGTCATCGTCGGAGCGGGACTCGCCGGCGCCAAGGCGGCGGAAACCCTCCGGTCGGAGGGCTTCACCGGGCGGGTGATCCTGATCGGCGACGAGCGCGAGCACCCGTACGAGCGGCCACCCCTGTCCAAGGGTTTTCTGATCGGCAGCGCGGAACGCGACTCGGTCTTCGTCCAGCAGACGGCCTGGTACGCGGAGCACGACATCGAGCTGCACCTCGGCCAGCCGGTCGTGCACCTCGACCCCGCGGCCAAAACCGTGCGGCTCGGGGACGGCACCGTCCTCCCGTACGACAAGCTGCTGCTCGCCACCGGCGCCGAGCCGCGCCGGCTGGACATCCCCGGTACCGAACTGGCCGGCGTCCACCACCTGCGGCGGCTCTCGCACGCGGAGCGCCTCAAGCACGTACTGACCTCGCTCGGCCGCGAGAACGGCCATATCGTCATCGCCGGCGCGGGCTGGATCGGCCTGGAGGTCGCCGCCGCCGCGCGTGGCTACGGCGCCGAGGTCACCATCGTGGAGCCCGAGCCCACGCCGCTGTACTCGGTGCTCGGCCCCGAGCTCGGCGGGGTCTTCGCCGATCTGCACCGCGAGCACGGCGTCCGCTTCCACTTCGGCGCGAAGCTCGCCGAGATCTCCGGCCAGGACGGCATGGTGCTGGCCGCCGTCACCGACGACGGCGAGGAGCACCCCGCCCACGACGTGCTGGCCGCGATCGGTGCCGCCCCCCGCACCGCGCTCGCCGAGGCCGCCGGGCTGACCCTCGCCGAACGCTCGGCGGGCGGCGGTATCGCGGTGGACGCGTCCCTGCGCACCTCGGACCCGGACATCTACGCGGCCGGCGACGTCGCCAACATCGAGCACCCGCTCTCCGGCGGCCGGCTGCGTGTCGAGCACTGGGCCAACGCCCTCAACAGCGGCCCGGCCGCCGCCCGCGCCATGCTCGGCCGGGACGTCAGCTACGACCGGGTGCCGTACTTCTTCTCCGACCAGTACGACCTGGGCATGGAGTTCTCCGGCCATGCCGCGCCGGGCAGCTACGACCAGGTGGTGTGCCGGGGAGACGTCGGCAAGCGGGAGTTCATCGCCTTCTGGCTCAGCGGGGGACGCGTGCTGGCCGGGATGAACGTCAACGTCTGGGACGTCACCGACCCGATCCAGCAGCTGATCCGCTCGGGCCGCACCGTCGACCCCGACCGGCTGTCCGACCCCACCGTGCCGCTAGCCTCCTTCCTGGAATGACCGAAGGACCGGACTGACCAGCGGAGGACCACGTCATGCGCACGGCCGTCGTACCCGTCGAGGAGATCTTCGAGCTGCGCTGGGCGGTGCTCCGCACCGGCCTGCCCCGGGAGACCGCGATCTACCCGGAGGACTCCCGCGAGTCCACCTTCCACGTCGCGGCCTACGACGACGAGGGCGCGGTCCAGGCGTGCGTCACGTTCTTCCCCGACACGCTGCCCGGCGAGGGCGCCGCCGCCTACCGCTTCCGGGGTATGGGCAGCGCCCCCGAGGTGCGCGGCCAGGGCTACGGCGCGGCCGTGCTGCAGGCCGGCCTCGCCGAGGCCACGGTGCGCGGCGCCGAGCTGGTGTGGTGCAACGGCCGTACGTCCGCCCAGGGCTTCTACGAGCATCTCGGGTTCACCGCGACCGGCGAGGAGTTCATCGTCGAACCGAGCGGACCGCACTTCATATTCATGATCAAGACGGCCGGATCAGCTCGACAGGTAGAACGCCAGCAGTCCGGAGGCGTCCATGTCGAGCGCGGGCTCGGAGCTCTGCCAGGACCGGACGTCGTCGACATAGCGACTTCCGCGCCCGGTGAAGGTCCCGAACGGGTCCGCGCCGCCGGGCTGGCACTTGCGCATGTCGTCCAGGTAGTCGCCCAGCCCGTCGGCGAACTGCGCGGTCCCGTTGGGCCCGTTGACGATCGCACCGGTGTCCACCGGCGCCTTGCCGTCCAGGCTCCCGGCGAGATTGCCGAGCTGCCCAGCGGTGCACTTGGGGTAGGTGGTGCCCGAGCCGACCATGAAGGACGTGCCCCAGGCGTTGGCGCCGAGCAGCCAGTCGAGCTGCTGGACGGCGAACCGGTTGACGGAGGTGTCGCCGGTCAGCCCCCGGTAGAGCCGGGTGGTGGCCGCGAGGCCCAGGGTGTGCGAGTCGGCGTCGAAGTCGTTGTAGACCGCGCCTGCGTGGAACGGGTCCTTGGCGGCGCGGGCCTGCCCCGAGGCGATCTGCGCCTTGAGGTTCGCGACCAGGGTGTCGTACGAGACCGGCAGCCCGGCCGGGTTCCCGGCGGCCTTGATGGCGCGCGCCAGGTCCGTGTAGGCGAGCGCGCTGGTGTCGTACATGTTGAGCGTGTCGCCGGTCGTGCCGTACGCCTTCGCCCAGGTGGCCGACTGCTGGAGCCAGCCGGCGGCGCGGGAGTCGCCCAGCTGCTGCGCGGCCAGCGCCAGCTCGGCGCCGCCGAAGGCCAGGTCGTCCTGCCAGCTGGTCTCCGGGTAGTACGCGTACGGGACGGTCGTGACGAGCTTGCCGGGCTTGGTGTCCGCCAGCGCGTAGACCTGCGCGGCGGCCGCCAGATAGCTCTTGGCCTTCGCGGGGTCCGAGGCGGCGTAGCGCTGCGCGCCGAGCGCGAAGTCGGCGGCGAGCCGGCCGGCCTGGTTGGGGCTGAGCTTCGAGCCGGGGGCGCCGGCCCGGAACACCGGGCGGTTGCGCAGGAACGCGTTGGCGGTGTCGGAGTCGTCCTTCTGCGGCAGCCGCCAGACGTCGTGGTCGCCGACGACGCTGCCGCTGTCGGTTCCGGAGCCGAGGCCGACCTGGATGTAGAGGGTCTTGGTGTCGCCGTCCCACATCTTGTCGAGCCAGTCCAGGCCGTGCTGCGCCTCGGCGCCGAGCGCGGAGGTGGGGGAGGCGCCGGTCTCGCGGGCGGCGATCTGCAGCGTGGCGGCGGCGTACGTCGTGGTCTCGGTGAACTTCAGGTAGTCGCCCGCGTCGAACCAGCCGCCCTCGGCGTCGACGGTGCCGCCGAGCTTGACCGGCGCCTTGGAGATCGTGTCGCCGTCGCCGCTGGTGAACTTGGGCCAGTCGTAGACGGCGGCGTGCGCGTCGTTGAGATGGGACGGCTGGCGCTTCAGCGACCCGGGTATGACGTCGCGGCCGTCGCGCTGGGCCTGGAAGAAGGTGGTGGCATCGGCGGCGGGCTTGCCGTAGACGGCCTTCGCGCTGCCGATGGTGAAGGTGGGCGAGGCGCCGGTGGCCGCGCCGCTGACCTCCAGGTGGTAGGTGCCGGCGGCCTGCACCGAGCTGAAGTCGATCAGGTAGACGGCCGGGTAGGCGGTGTTCCAGCTGCCCTGGCTCGTGCCGGTCGTGCCGGTGGCGGCGGTCGCGCCGGTGCTGTCGAGCAGCTTCCAGGTGGCGCCCGAGACGGCGCCCTTCGCCAGCAGGAACGCCTCCTTGGCGCCGCTGCCGTCGTATCCGACCTGGTTGACCCGGACCTGTCCGGTGGTGGCGGCCTCGGCGGAACCCGCGCCGCCGCTCAGCAGGGCCGCGACGACAGCGGCAGTGGCCGTGGCCGCACCTGCCGCCAGGCCGAGTCCGCGTCGTCGACTGTGCTTGTGGGGCATGCGCCCGCCTCTCCGTCGGTACCGCGCGCCATTAGTAAACATTCTTAACAATTGGGGAAGCTAGTGGGTGGCCGCGGCGGAGGTCAAGGGTCTGTCACACCTGGGCCTTAGACTTCACGGGTGGCAGGCAGGATCAAGGATGAGGACGTCAAGGCGGTCCGGGACGCGGTCCCGATCGACGCCGTCATCTCGGAGTACCTGCAGCTCAAGAACGCGGGTGGTGGGAACCTGAAAGGGCTCTGCCCCTTTCATGATGAAAAGTCCCCGTCGTTCCAGGTAAGTCCCTCGAAGGGGCTCTTCTACTGCTTCGGCTGCCAAGAAGGCGGCGACACGCTCGACTTCGTCATGAAGCTCGACCACCTCTCCTTCTCCGAGGCCGTCGAGCGGCTGGCCGCCAAGACCGGCATCGTGCTGCGGTACGACGAGGGCGGGTACAACCCCGGCCGCCAGCAGGGCGAGAAGATCCGGCTCATCGAGGCGCACAAGATCGCCGCGCAGTTCTTCGTCGAGCAGCTCGGCAGCGCCGAGGCCGAGATCGGCCGCAAGTTCCTCACCGAGCGCGGTTTCGACCAGGCCGCCGCGGAGCACTTCGGCGTCGGATACGCGCCCGCCGGCTGGGACCACCTCATCCGCTTCCTGCGCGGCAAGGGCTTCACCGACAAGGAACTGCTCACGTCCGGGCTGGCCAGCGAGGGCCGCCGCGGGGCGATCGACCGCTTCCGCGGCCGGCTGATCTGGCCGATCCGCGACATCACCGGTGACGTGATCGGCTTCGGCGCCCGCAAGCTCCGCGAGGACGACAACGGGCCCAAGTACCTGAACACCCCCGAGACGCCGCTCTACAAGAAGTCGCATGTGCTGTACGGCATCGACCTCGCCAAGAAGGAGATCGCCAAGACCGGCAAGGCAGTCGTCGTCGAGGGGTACACCGACGTCATGGCCTGCCATCTCGCGGGCGTCACCACCGCCATCGCCACGTGTGGCACCGCCTTCGCCGAGGACCACATCAAGATCCTCCGCCGGCTGCTGATGGACAACTCCAGCTCGCACGTCGTCTTCACCTTCGACGGGGACGCGGCCGGCCAGCGGGCCGCGCTGCGCGCCTTCGAGGACGACCAGAAGTTCGCCGCCCGCACCTCCATCGCGATCAGCCCCGGCGGTATGGACCCCTGCGAGCTGCGGCTCGCCGACGGTGACGCGGCCGTGCGCAACCTTGTCGAGCACTCCTCCCCGCTCTTCGAGTTCGCCATCCACAGCGCCGTCGCCCGGCACAACACCGACACCGCCGAGGGCCGCGCCGCCGCCCTGGAGGAAGCCGCACCGATCGTCGCCGGGATCAAGGACAGCTCCATCCAGCACGAGTACGCGGTGTCGCTCGCCTCCAAGCTCGGCATCCTGGACGAGCAGTTCGTCGTCCGCCGGGTCTCCCAGCTCGCCCGCTGGGCCCGCGACCGCGGCCAGCGCGGCCCGGAGCCGCGCCGCGACCGTCAGCAGGGCCAGGGCCAGAGCTCCGGTGGTTCGGGCCAGGGCGTCACCCGCCCCCAGCCGCCGCGCGGCCCGCGGCTGGATCTGCGCAGCCCCTCCCACCGGGTGGAGCGCGAGCTGCTCAAGCTCGCCCTCCAGCATCCGCACCTGGTCTCCCCGGCCTTCGACGCCTACGGCGAGGACGAGTTCACCGCCCCGCCGTACGCCGCCGTCCGGCACGCCATCTCCGAAGCCGGCGGCACCGAGCACGCGGACGACGGCTACCTCGCCCGGGTCCGGGACGTCGCCCCGGACGACACCGTCCGGATCCTCGTCACCGAGCTGGCCGTCGAGGCCACCCACACCCGGCGGGCCCCCGACGAGGTCTACGCGGGCATGCAGCTCGTCGCCGTCCGGCTGCAGGCCGTCGAGCGCCGCATCAGCGAGGTCCGCGCCAATCTGACCCGGCTCGGCCCGCGCGCCGGTGCGGATGATCTCAGCGCCGTCCAGAGCGAGTTGTGGGCGCTGCAGCAGTACGGCCAGCGGCTGCGCGAACAGGGCACCGCGGCTCTGTAGGGCCGTCCTCCAGCTATTGCTGGGAGGTGCCCCCAGGCCGCTGTCCGGTGCGGTGACCGATCGAACGCACCCCGTGACATTGGCCCGAAAAACCCGGCGCACGCCCCTCGTGGCGGGGGTGTGCCGTGCGCCACACTGGGGGGCGGTGCCTGAGTCCTCGGAGCGCGGAATACCGGATTCTGCAAACAGAGATGCGACCGGTGATCCGCATACGGCGAACTCCCGGACGGACAGCGGCCAGGCCGCGACCGTCCCAATGCCGCGCGTCTCCGAGCCCGTGACTGTGCTCACCATGGAGGTCGCTCCCGTGCAGACCCACCCCCTGACGACCGTGGCCGAGGTGGTCTTGTCGGAACCCGAGGCCGAGCCGAGGGAACGGGAGCGGGTACCGGAGCAGAACCACGCCGCCACCCACCCGGAAGCGGAGGACGTCCTGGAAACGGAGGACGTCCTGGAAACCGAGGACGGCCGGGAAGTGCAGGACGGCCCGGACTCGGAACCGGACCCGGAGCCACCCGAGCCGCCGGAGCTCCTGAAGGTCCTCGCGTCCGAGCCCGCCGCGCCCCCCGAGCCCCCGGAGCCCCGCGAGCCCCGGGAATCCCGCGGCTCCATAGTCAGGGAACCCGAGGCCCGGGACCCCGACGACGAGGCCGACGACCGGGAGCGCCGGTCCCGCGAGGAGGCGGCGGGCCCTTCCGCGGACCTCTTCCGGCAGTACCTGCGCGAGATAGGCCGCATACCGCTGCTCACCGCCGTCGAGGAGGTCGAACTGGCCCGCCGGGTCGAGGCCGGCCTGTTCGCCGAGGAGAAGCTGAACAACTTCCCTGACCTGGACTCCCAGCTCGCCGTCGACCTCGACCGGCTGGTGGTCAACGGCCGGATGGCGAAACGGCGGCTGATCGAGGCCAACCTGCGGCTCGTCGTCTCCGTCGCCAAGCGCTACGTCGGACGCGGTCTGACCATGCTCGACCTCGTCCAGGAGGGCAATCTCGGCCTGATCCGCGCCGTCGAGAAGTTCGACTACGCCCGGGGCTACAAGTTCTCGACGTACGCGACCTGGTGGATCCGGCAGGCCATGAGCCGGGCGCTGGCCGACCAGGCCCGCACCATCCGGGTCCCGGTGCACGTCGTCGAGCTCATCAACCGCGTCGTGCGCGTCCAGCGCCGCCTGCTGCAGGAACACGGCTACGAGCCGAGCACCGAGGAGGTCGCCGCCCACCTCGAACTCTCCGAGGAGCGCGTCACCGAAGTCCTGCGGCTGGCCCAGGAACCGGTCTCCCTGCACGCCCCGGTCGGCGAGGAGGACGACGTCGCCCTCGGCGACCTCATCGAGGACGGCGACGCTACGTCCCCCGTCGAATCCGCCGCCTTCCTGCTGCTGCGCGAACACCTCGAAGCGGTGCTCTCCACCCTCGGCGAACGCGAACGCAAGGTCGTCCAGCTCCGCTACGGCCTCGCCGACGGCCGCCCCCGCACGCTGGAGGAGATCGGCCGCATCTTCGGCGTCACCCGCGAACGCATCCGCCAGATCGAGTCCAAGACCCTCAACAAACTCCGCGACCACGCCTTCGCGGACCAGCTCCGCGGCTACCTGGACTGAACCTGCTCCGTAGCCTCGCGGGTGGCCGCGCGGGCACCCTGGAGGGTTTGTCCCTTCCGGGTCGCAGTTGATTGCATGCTTGCCGGGATCGGCCTCCCGGCTCTCACCGCCGGCCTCGTCGCGATGACCTGAGCGCCACCGGCGCCGGCCCACCTCAAGGGAAGTACGAGCCACGGCGATTGCCGTCCGGTGGCCCGCAGAGAAAGCTGTACAAAGTGATGGGGAAACGGGCTCAGTCAGCGCAGAATTAGCGCCGGAGCCGCAATGCACGATGTTTTGGATACCGCTTGGGGCTGGAATAGCGGATTCCGTGCATTTTCGCGTTCGCAATCCTTCTTACAGGGGGGCAACATGAAAGTGACTCGATTACGTGCGTGCCTGCTCGCGTCGGTGAGTACATTCGCACTGATCACCGCCGGTGCCGGACAGGCCCTCGCGGCCGGCCCCGCGCCGGCGGACCCAGGAACGCCGGCTGTCCAGTACACATTCGCTGACCTCGGCGCACTGGGCGGCACCAACAGCTCCGCGGCCGCGGCCGACGACGACACGGTCGTCGGGACGTCCCAGACCACCGGCAACGCCGCTACCCACGCGTTCGCCTACAACCGGCACGCCCGCACCATGACCGACCTCGGTACCCTCGGCGGCACCTTCAGCACAGCCAGTGCGGTCAGCGGTCACACCGTCGTGGGCCAATCCCGAACAGCCGGCAACGCCGCCCTCCACGGGTACGCCTACAACCTGCTCACCCACGCCCGCACCGACCTCGGGCGCAGCCTGATGATCTCCCAACTGGTCAGCGGGAACACCGCTGTGGGCGGAGACAGCCTCCTGTCGTCCACTTTCAACCTGACCACCCACGCAGTCATCAGCATCGGCCCCGGAAACGGCGTCACCGAGGTCAGCGCGATCAAAGGCGACCTCATTGTCGGCAACGTATTCGCCTCCAACTCCTTCGCTTTCGCCTTCGACATGAAGACCGGCGCATTCACGAATCTGCCTGCCCTGGGCGGACTCAACTCCACGGCGTCGCAGTCCAGCTGTTCGGGGATCGTTGTGGGAAAAGCGGCCCTGCCGCCCCCCGGCCCATTCACCGCCAACGGCCCGTTCCACGCCGCAATTTGGGTGACGCACACCGCCTGATCCGCGGATGCGGACACCGCCAGGCCCGAGCCCGCTCATCCCTGGCAGTGTCGCCGTCCGGCGCGGAACCCACGCCGGACGGCAGCCGGGCGCCCGACCAGGCCCGCGGCGCCCCGGAACGACCACGTGGTGCGTCAGAGCCTCACGGCAGACGGCCGGCTCCCGCGGCTCATCGTCCCGGTCGGCGTCGGCGAGCAGCTGACGACGACCCGGAACGGGCCCCTCATGTCCCCTGAGCGTCCCCTGCGCCTTGGTTTCCATCGTGAGTACGGCTGGCCAGTTCTCCGGCAAGACCTCAGGGTGGGGCGGGTGGGACTCGAACCCACGACCGACGGATTATGAGTCCGCTGCTCTAACCGGCTGAGCTACCGCCCCGTACGACACGCCTCACGCGCCGTCTGCCGCAGCATAGCTGCTCATACGATCTGTCGCCCTCGCGGGTCACAGACGCATCACTGAGTGGACTTCGATCAGGGGGCGGGCGGTTCCCGGGAAACGAAAAAGGACCCCAACGGGGTCCTCTTGTCGTTGGCTCCCCCGACTGGACTCGAACCAGTAACCCTCCGGTTAACAGCCGAATGCTCTGCCAATTGAGCTACAGGGGACCGCGCTCCCCCGACTGGACTCGAACCAGTAACCTGCCGGTTAACAGCCGGCTGCTCTGCCAATTGAGCTACAGGGGATTGCGCTGTGCGCATCGAGGAACGCCACGTCCGGACCAACCGGACGGCGCGCGCTCGCTGCGAGACATACATTAGCGCAAGTGGGGGGGTGCTCCGCCAACCCCTATCGCCGGGGTTGTCGTCCGGCTACAGCGGGTAGGCGCGAAGCACAGTCCACAGGACGGCCCCGAGGGCCGGACCCGGTACGAGTACGAGGAAGGGTGGAGCCCATGCGCTACCGGCTGACGTTCATCACCGGAGCCGTCGTCGGGTACGTGCTCGGGGCGCGGGCCGGGCGGGAGCGGTACGAGCAGCTGCGCAAGAGCGCCCAGCGGATCGCGCAGAACCCGGCAGTGCGCAACGCCGCCGAGAGCGCGGCGCAGACCGGGCGCGGGGTAGCGGTGAAGGCCGCGGACGCCGTCGGGTCCAAGGTCGGCGACAAGATGCCGGAATCGGTCACCGCGAAGGTCAGGGCGCTGCGCGACCGGGGCCGCACCGAGGACGACTGGGGTACCTCGAACACCTGACGGTGCCGTGCGGCATCATCTCCCCCTATGGGGAAAGTCGCGGGCATCGACAGTTCGGCCGCAGGGACCACCGTCGTCGTGTGCGACACGGATACCGGCGAGGTGCTCCGGCAGGGGTACGCGCCCCATCCCGTGGAGGGCGAGGCCGCCCCGGCGGGCAAGCCGACCGAGAGCGATCCACAGTCGTGGCTGCTGTCGCTCGGCGAGGCGGCCAAGGACGGCCTGCTCGAGGGCGTCCTGGCGATCGGCATATCCGGGCAGCAGCAGGGCCTGCTGGCGCTCGACGCCGGTGGCGTGCTGGTCCGCCCGGCACTGCTGCGCGGTGACAAGCGGGCCCAGCCGCAGGCGCTGGATCTGACCGCGGCGCTCGGCGGCCCGGCGAAGTGGGCGCAGGCCGTCCAGTCCGTGCCGCACGCCGGATACCCGGTGGCGAAGCTGCGCTGGCTGGCCGAGCACGAGCCGGCGGCGGCGCAGCGCACCGCCGAGGTGCTGCTGCCGCACGACTGGCTGGTCTGGCAGCTGCTGGGCCGGCCGCAGCGGCGTACGACCGACCGCGGCGACGCGTCCGGCACGGGTTACTGGTCGGCGGCCACCGGGGAGTACCGCTCCGATCTGGTGGAGCTGGCGCTCGGACACCAGGTGGCGCTGCCGCAGGTACTCGGTCCCGCCGAGCCGGCCGGGCAGACCCCCGAGGGGCTGCTGATATCGGCGGGGAGCGGCGACACGATGGCGGCCGCGCTCGGCCTGGGCGTCGGCCCCGGTGACGCGGTGGTCTCGCTGGGCGCCTCCAGCACCGTCTTCGCGGTGCACGACGAAGCCCTGACGGACCCCTCCGGGACGATCACCTCCTTCGCGGACGCCACCGGGCGTCATCTGCCACTGCTCCAGACCCGTAACGCGGTGCGCGTGCTGCGCGCGACCGCCGAGCTGCTCGGCACCGACCTCGCGGGCCTGTCGGACCTGGCGCTGCGCTCCACCCCGGGCGCCTACGGCCTGGTGCTGCTGCCGTATCTGGAGGGCGAGCGCACCCCGGACCTCCCGCACACCGCCGGCACGCTGGCCGGGCTGCGGCGCGAGAGCATGAAGCCCGAGCACCTGGCGCGGGCCGCGTTCGAGGGCATGCTGTGCGGGCTCGCGGACGCGCTGGAGGTGCTGCGCGGGCGCGGGGTCGCGGTGCGGCGGATCTTCCTGCTGGGGGCGGCCGCCGAGCTGCCCGCCGTGCGGGCGATCGCCCCGGCGCTCTTCGAGGCGCAGGTGGTGGTCCCGCAGCCGGGGGACCACGCGGCGCTGGGCGCGGCCCGGCAGGCGGCGTGGTCGCTGGGTGTGGTGCTCGGCTCGGCGACGGCGCAGGAGCCGCCGGCCTGGCGGACCGGCGGGCACCGACTGCTGGAGCCGGGCGACGACCTGCCGGTGGGGCAGGCGATACGCCAGCAGTACACAGCTGTTCGGGAGCAGACCCACCCCGGGGCCTTTGCCGAGGTTTAAACGAATGCGGACCCAGGATGTCGGAAGATAGGATCGCTCGCCGATCAAGCCGACTCTGAGAGATTCCGTGTGCTGATCCGAATTCTGCGCACCCACCTGCGCCCGTACCAGCGACCCATCACGCTGCTCGTGCTGCTCCAGCTCGTGCAGACCATCGCCACGCTGTACCTCCCCACGCTCAACGCCGACATCATTGACAACGGTGTCGTCAAGGGCGACACCGGATACATCCTGCGGCTCGGCGGCATCATGATCGCGGTCACCGTGCTCCAGGTGGTGTGCGCGGTCGGCGCCGTGTTCTTCGGCGCCAGGACGGCCATGGCCGTCGGCCGGGACATCCGGGCCTCGATCTTCGACCGGGTGCAGAGCTTCTCCGCCCGCGAGGTGGGGCAGTTCGGCGCCCCGTCGCTGATCACCCGCACCACCAATGACGTCCAGCAGGTCCAGATGCTGGTGCTGATGACGTTCACCCTGATGGTGTCGGCGCCGATCATGTGCGTCGGCGGCATCATCATGGCGCTCGGCCAGGACGTACCGCTGTCCTCGCTTCTGCTGGCCGTGGTGCCGGTGCTCGGCATCCTCATCGGGCTGATCGTCCGCCGGATGCGGCCGCTGTTCCGCACCATGCAGGTGCGCGTCGACACGGTGAACCGCGTACTGCGTGAGCAGATCACCGGCATCCGGGTGATCCGGGCGTTCGTGAAGGACGACTACGAGAAGAAGCGCTTCGCCGGCGCGAACGACGAGCTGACGGACGTGTCGCTGCAGACCGGCCGGCTGATGGCACTGATGTTCCCCGTCGTCATGACGGTCGTGAACGTCTCCAGCGTCGCGGTGATGTGGTTCGGCGCACACCGGATCGCGAGCGGCGGCATGCAGATCGGCGCGCTGACCGCGTTCCTCAGCTATCTGATGCAGATCCTGATGTCCGTGATGATGGCCACCTTCATGTTCATGATGGTGCCGCGCGCCGAGGTCTGCGCGGAGCGCATCGAGGAGGTCCTGGCGACCGAGTCGAGCGTCGTTCCGCCGGTCGCACCCATCACGAAGCTGCTCCGGCACGGCCATCTGGAGCTGCGCGGCGCGGACTTCAGCTATCCGGGTGCCGAGGCGGCGGTGCTGCGCGGGGTCGACCTGGTCGCCAGGCCGGGGGAGACCACCGCGGTGATCGGGTCGACGGGCAGCGGCAAGAGCACCCTGCTGGGACTCGTCCCACGGCTCTACGACGCGACCGGCGGCGACGTGCTCGTCGACGGGGCCTCCGTCCGGGACCTGGCCCCCGCGCTGCTCGCCGAGACCGTCGGCCTCGTCCCGCAGAAGCCGTACCTGTTCTCCGGGACCGTCGCGACCAACCTGCGCTACGGCAAGCCCGACGCGACCGACGAGGAGCTGTGGCACGCGCTGGAGGTCGCGCAGGCCCGCGGCTTCGTGGAGGAACTCGAAGGCGGCCTGGACGCCCCGATCGCGCAGGGCGGCACGAACGTCTCCGGCGGTCAGCGGCAGCGGCTCGCCATCGCGCGGGTGCTGGTGCGCCGGCCCGAGATCTACCTCTTCGACGACTCCTTCTCCGCGCTCGACTACGCGACGGACGCGGCCCTGCGCTCGGCGCTCGGCCGGGAGACCGCCGAGGCCACCGTGGTGATCGTCGCGCAGCGGGTGAGCACCATCCGGGACGCCGACCGCATCATCGTCCTCGACGAGGGCCAGGTGGTGGGCACCGGAACGCACAGCGAACTCATGTCGGAGAACCCGACCTACCGGGAGATCGTGCTCTCCCAGCTCACCGAGCAGGAGGCAGCATGACCACCCCGGCGAAAGCGGCGCCCCGCCGCGGCCCCGCGCCGATGGCCGGGCCCGCGCGCTTCATGGGCGGCGGGCCGGTCGAGCGGTCGATGGACTTCAAGGGCTCGTTCCGGCGGCTGATCCGTCTGATGCGTCCGGACCGGCTCTTCCTCTACCTGGTGCTGGCGCTGGGCACCGCGAGCGTGACGCTCTCCGTGCTGGGCCCCAAGATCCTGGGCCACGCCACCGACCTGATCTTCGCGGGCGTGATCGGCGGTCAGTTCAAGGCCGGCACCACCAAGGCGCAGGCGATCGAGGCCATGCGCCAGCACGGCGAGGGCCAGGTCGCCGATCTGCTCTCCGCGGTGGACTTCACCCCCGGCCAGGGCATCGACTTCGAGGCGGTGGGCAGCGTGCTGCTGACCGTCCTGGGGATCTACCTGGCCGCCGGGCTGTTCAGCCTCGTACAGATGCGGACCGCCACCGGCATCATCCAGCGCACCGTCTACCGGCTGCGCGAGGACATCGAGGCGAAGCTGTCGCGGCTGCCGCTGTCGTACTTCGACCAGCAGCCGCGCGGTGAGGTGCTCAGCCGGGCCACCAACGACATCGACAACATCGCGCAGACCCTGCAGCAGACCATGGGCCAGATCGTGAACTCGCTGCTCACGATCGTCGGCGTGCTGGTGATGATGTTCTGGATCTCGCCGCTGCTGGCCCTGGTCGCGCTGGTGACGGTGCCGGTGTCGGTGGTCGTGGCCACCGCGGTCGGCAAGCGCGCGCAGCCGCAGTTCGTCCAGCAGTGGAAGACCACCGGCAAGCTCAACGCGCACATCGAGGAGATGTACACCGGCCACTCGCTGGTGAAGGTCTTCGGGCGGCAGGACGAGTCCGCCGAGGCCTTCAGGGTGCAGAACGAGATGCTCTACCGGACGGGCTTCAAGGCGCAGTTCATCAGCGGGATCATCCAGCCCGCGATGATGTTCATCGGGAACATCAACTACGTGCTGGTGGCGGTCGTCGGCGGGCTGCGGGTCGCGACCGGCGCGCTGTCCATCGGCGACGTCCAGGCGTTCATCCAGTACTCCCGGCAGTTCAGCCAGCCGCTCACCCAGGTGGCGAGCATGTCCAACCTGGTGCAGTCCGGGGTCGCTTCGGCCGAGCGGGTCTTCGAGCTGCTGGACGCCCCCGAGCAGGACGCGGACCCGGCGAACGCCGCCCGGCCCAGGGAACTGCTCGGCCGGGTCGCCCTGGAAGGGGTGGCGTTCCGGTACGAGCCGGACAAGCCGCTGATCGAGGACCTGTCGCTGAGCGTCGAGCCCGGCCACACCGTCGCGATCGTCGGTCCGACCGGCGCGGGCAAGACCACGCTGGTCAACCTGCTGATGCGGTTCTACGAGGTGACCGCGGGCCGGATCACCCTGGACGGCGTGGACATCGCCGAGATGTCCCGCGAGGACCTGCGCTCCGGCATCGGCATGGTGTTGCAGGACACCTGGCTGTTCGGCGGCACCATCGCGGAGAACATCGCCTACGGCTCCGAGGGCCGTACCCAGGAGCAGATCGAGGAGGCGGCGCGCGCGGCGCACGCCGACCGCTTCATCCGCACCCTCCCGGACGGCTACGACACGGTGATCGACGACGAGGGCTCGGGGGTCAGCGCGGGCGAGAAGCAGCTCATCACCATCGCGCGGGCGTTCCTGTCCGATCCGGTGATCCTCGTCCTCGACGAGGCGACCAGCTCGGTCGACACCCGTACCGAGGTGCTGATCCAGCGCGCCATGGCGACCCTGGCGCACGGCAGGACCAGCTTCGTCATCGCCCACCGGCTGTCCACGATCCGCGACGCGGACGTGATCCTGGTGATGGAGTCCGGCGCGATCGTCGAGCAGGGCACGCACAGTGAACTGCTGGCCGCCGAGGGTGCCTACGCACGGCTGTACGCGGCGCAGTTCGCGCAGGCGGTGGCGGAGGTCGACTGATCCGGGATCCCTTCCGGCGCCGCACGACCGGCGCCGGAGGGGACCGGATTGTCCGGCAACGCCCCTGCGGGGCCGCGATCTTCCCAGAAGTTTCACACGTTCGCGTTCACCCGTGACCTACGGGCCGCATAGCGTCCCAACCACAATGGACTACTGCTACTCGTGCCGTCGGCACCTCAACGGCGCCCTGTCGTGCCCCGGGTGCGGCACGCCCGTGGATCAGCTCGTCATCCCGGTGGACCCCGTGCCGGTGTCGGGGACACCGGCCGCCCCGCCGGAACCGGACCATTCGGGCGGCCGGGCCGCCCGGCGCCGGGCACCGAGCCGGGCGCGGCGGCGCGGCAGGAGGCGGCTGCTGACGGGAGTCGGCGTCGGCCTCGTGGTCGTCGTCTGCACGGCCGCGGCACTGTCGTCGGGGACCTTCGCGAGCGGCCCGGAAGCGGACACCGGCCCGTCGCAGGCGCCCGCCGGGGACTCCGTCCCGCAGGCCGGCGCGTCCAGCCCGGCCCCGCGGCACACCACGGCCCGGCCGACGCACTCGAAGCCGGCCACCACCGCGAGCACCTCCGGCACCCCGTCGGGCTCGCCGTCCGCGACCCCGTCGGGCTCCAGGACGCCGACCCGGCCGGCATCGCCGACCAGCCGGCCCCCGACGTCGCCGACGGCCTCGGGCTCGCCCTCGCCGACCCGGACGCCGCACCCCACGCACAGCCCGACCTGCAAGCCCGTCCTGTGGTGGTGCGAGTAGCGGTTCGGTCCCGCGGGCCGGCCGTCAGGTCAGGTCAGCATGCGCTTGAGCAGATCGCGCAGTGAGGTGCGCTCCGCCTCGGACAGCCCGGCGAGCGGCGCCCGGGCGAAGTGCAGCGCGCCGCGCAGCCGGGCCGCCGTCTCATGGCCCTCGTCGGTGGCGGCGGCCAGCTTGATGCGGCGGTCGGCCGGGTCGGGCCGGCGCTCGGCGAGCCCGCGCGCCTCCAGCCGGTCGACGATCCCGGTGATGTTGGACGGCTCGCACTTCAGCTGCTGGGCGATGTGCCGCATGGGCAGCGGCTCACGGGACAGGAGCGCCAGGACGCGGGCCTGCGCACCGGTGAGCTGGTGGTTCGCGGCGGCCTCCTCGTACTCCTCGTGGTAGCGCGCCACGACCGTGGCGATCAGGTCGACCACTTCGAGGGTCAGGGGGTCGGTACGTTGAGGCGTGGGGGACATGTGCCACAGCGTACCCCCGGTTACTTGACAACCTCAAACATCAAGGTCCATCGTTATTTGAGGAAATCAATCTTTGCCATAGTCAAGCTATGGCGGACGGAGGCATCCCCCTCATGCCGAAGAGCCGTGAATGGCACCTGGTAGCCCGCCCCCACGGGTGGCCGACCACTGATGACGTCGCCCTGCGCGAGGTCGAGACGGCGGAGCCGGGCCCCGGCCAGATCGTCGTCCGCAACCTGCACCTGTCGGTGGACCCGTACATGCGCGGCCGGATGAACGACGTGAAGTCGTACTCGCCGCCGTACGCCCTGAACGAGCCGATGGCGGGCGGCGCGGTCGGCCGTGTCACCGCTTCCAACGCCGACGGGTTCGCGGTCGGCGACCACGTGCTGCACTGGCTCGGCTGGCGCGAGTACGCGGTCCTCGACGCGGCGCACGCTGTGAAGGTCGACCCGGCAGCGGCGCCGCTCAGCGCCTACCTCGGCGCGCTCGGCATGCCGGGCCTGACCGCGTACGCGGGACTGCTGGAGGTCGCCTCGTTCACCGAGGGCGACGTGGTCTTCGTCTCGGGCGCGGCCGGTGCGGTCGGCAGCCAGGTGGGCCAGATCGCGAAGCTCAAGGGCGCCTCCCGGGTGATCGGCAGCGCCGGCTCGGACGAGAAGGTCAAGCTCCTCGTCGAGGAGTACGGCTTCGACGCCGCTTTCAACTACAAGAACGGCCCGGTGGCCGAGCAGCTGAAGAAGGCCGCCCCCGACGGGATCGACGTCTACTTCGACAACGTCGGCGGCGAGCACCTGGAAGCCGCGATCAGCTCGTTCAACCTGCGCGGCCGTGCCGTGCTGTGCGGCGCCATCGCCCAGTACAACGACACCGAGGCCTCGGGCGGGCCGCGCAACCTGGCGCAGATCATCGGCAAGCGGCTGCGGCTGCAGGGCATGCTCGTGGGCGACCACGCGGCGCTGCAGGGGCAGTTCGTGCAGGAGGTCGGCGGCTGGATCCGGGACGGCAAGCTGCACTACCGCGAGACGGTCGTCGAGGGCATCGAGAACAACTTCGAAGCTTTCCTCGGCGTACTGCGGGGCGACAACACCGGCAAGATGATCGTCACCCTGCCGGAGTAAGCTCTTCAACAAATTGTTGCGATCGTGGGCGCGAGTCGCGGCGATGCACGTGAGTGCACCAACCAGGAGGGGTTCTTTTCATGACCATCCAGTCCGTAGACGTCCTGTACACCGCCGTCGCCACGGCCGAGAACGGCCGTGACGGCCGGGTCGCCACCGACGACGGCAAGCTCGACGTCGTCGTCAACCCGCCGAAGGAACTGGGCGGCAACGGTGCCGGCACCAACCCGGAGCAGCTCTTCGCCGCCGGTTACAGCGCCTGCTTCCAGGGTGCCCTCGGTGTGGTGGCCCGCCAGGAGAAGGCGGACATATCCGGCTCCCGGGTAACCGCCAAGGTCGGCCTCGGCAAGACCCCGGCCGGCGGTTTCGGCCTCAAGGTCGAGCTCGCGGTCTCGATCCCGAACGTGGACGCGGCCACCGCCCAGTCGCTCGTGGAGAAGGCGCACCAGGTCTGCCCGTACTCCAACGCGACGCGCGGCAACGTCGACGTGGCGCTGACCGTCGTCTGATCACCGCTCGGCCATCGGCCGGGTGAGGGCCGCACCCCCAGGGGTGCGGCCCTTACGTGTTTCCGGTACCGCCCAGCAGGGCGACGAAGTCGCGGAACGCCGCCGCCATGTCCACCGCCTCCGGATCCAGCAGCCACTGCACCTGCAGGCCGTCCATGACGGCGACGAGCAGCGGAGCCGCCCGCTCCGGGGTGAGGCCGCCCGGCAGCCGGTCGCCGAACTCCGCGCGCAGCATGTCGGCCGCGCCCTCGCGCACCCAGCGGTAGCGCTCCTCGAAGTAGGGGCGGGCCGGATGGTCCTCGGTGACGCTGTCGCCCGCGAGGACCGTGAAGGTCTGCACGATGCCGGGCCGGGTCGCGTTGTACTCGACCAGGGACGTCAGCATCTCCAGCGGCCATGTCGTGCCGTGCAGCGCCGTGGAGGCCACGTCCCACTGGTCGCGCGCCGCCAGCACCGCGACCAGGAGCGCCTCCTTCGTCGGGAAGTAGTGCAGCAGCCCCTGCTGGGTCAGTCCCACCCGCTCGGCCACCGCGCCGAGGGAGGCCCCCCGGTAGCCGCGTTCGGCGATCACTTCCACCGCGGCCTGGATGATCTCCGCCCGCCGGTCTCCGGTCGTTCTGGACACCGTGCCCCCTTCGTTCGGCCGTGAGCCTAATCGAACCTGATCGGTGAAAGATTTAAGTAACGTATCTGTAACTTACCCTACCGATCTACAGGTAGGTGAGGTGAGGATGGGCGCGGGACGACACCGAGGGACAGAGGGAGCAGACGATGACGGACACCGGGCGCACGGCCATCGAGGACGCGGTCGAGGCCGCGCTGGGCAAGCTGGATCTGGACGCGAAGGCACGGCTGCTGTCCGGCCAGGACATGTGGACGCTGCCCGCGCTGCCGGAGATCGGCCTCGGTTCGCTGGTGATGTCCGACGGCCCGATCGGGGTGCGCGGGGTGCGCTGGACCGCCGATGACCCGTCGATCGCGCTCCCCAGCCCGACCGCGCTCGCCGCGACCTGGGACCCGGAGCTGGCCCGCAGGGCCGGCAACCTCCTCGCCCAGGAGGCCCGCCGCAAGGGCGTGCACGTCCTGCTGGCGCCGACGGTGAACCTGCACCGCTCCCCGCTCGGCGGACGGCACTTCGAGGCGTACTCCGAGGACCCGTACCTCACCGGGGAGATCGGCACCGGCTACGTGGCGGGCGTCCAGGCGGGTGGCGTCGGCACCACCGTCAAGCACTTCGTGGCCAACGACGCCGAGACCGAGCGCTTCACCGTCGACAACGTGGTCGGTACCCGCGCGCTGCGCGAGCTGTACCTGGCGCCGTTCGAGGCCATCGTCAAGAACGCCCACCCGTGGGGCATCATGTGCGCCTACAACGGCGTCAACGGCACCACGATGAGCGAGCACCACTACCTGCAGAACGTGGTGCTGCGCGGCGAATGGGGCTTCGACGGCTACATCGTCTCGGACTGGATGGCCGCCCGCGACACCGTCGGCGCCGTCAACGGCGGCCTGGACGTGGCCATGCCCGGCCCGCGCACCGTCTACGGCGAGGCGCTGGCCGCCGCCGTCCGGGGCGGGAGCGTCGAGGAGCCGGTGGTCGACGCGGCCGTCCGCAACGTGCTGCGGCTCGCCGCCCGCGTCGGCATCCTGGACGGTGTCCCGGCCGCCGTCGCCGAGGCGGACCGGCCGGCCGGGATCGACGGCGAGGCGCTGGCCCGCGAGATCGCCCGCCGCGCCTTCGTCCTGGTGCGCAACGAGACCGTGGCCGGCGGCGGCCGCGCGCTGCCCGTCGACGCCTCGGCCGTCCGCGGCATCGCCCTGATCGGCGCCGCGGCCCGCGACGCCCGGGTGCTCGGCGGCGGCTCCGCGCAGGTCTTCCCCGACCACATCGTCTCCCCGCTCGACGGCCTGCGCGCCGCGCTGCCCGAGGGCTTCGCGCTGAGCTACGCGGTCGGCGCCGACCCCAGCGACGAACTCTCCGTCGCCGACAGGGGCTTCACGCTGCGCGCCGTCGCCCGCGACGCCGAGGGCCGGGAGCTCGGCTCCGAGCGGATGCCCAACGGCATGGTGCAGTGGCTCGGCGACATGCCGGAGGGCGTCAGCTACGACGAGGTCACCACCGTCGAGGCCACCGGCACCTTCACCCCCCGCGAGAGTGGTGCGCACGCCTTCGGCACCCGCGGCCTCGGCGGCTTCCGGCTCGTGGTCGCCGGGACCGTGCTCTTCGACGGCGAGCAGTCCGCCGACCACGCCGACCCGTTCGAGGCGTTCTTCGGCTCCCCGGTGCCGCGCGGCACGGTGGAACTGACCGAGGGCGAGACCGTCGACGTCAGCCTCACCTACACCGTCGCGAAGTTCGCCGACGCCCCGATCCAGGCGATCGGCTTCTCCTTCGTGCACGGAGAGCCGGAGCGCGACCCCGACCAGCTGATCGAGGACGCCGTCGCGGCGGCCGCCGCCGCCGATACCGCGATCGTGGTCGTCGCGACCACCGAGCGCGTCGAGAGCGAGGGCTTCGACCGCACCGATCTGCGGCTGCCCGGCCGCCAGGACGAGCTCGTCGCCCGCGTCGCCGCGGTGAACCCGCGCACCGTCGTCATCGTCAACTCCGGCTCCCCGGTGGAGATGCCGTGGCGCGAGGACGTCGCCGCGGTGCTGCTCGGCTGGTTCCCCGGCCAGGAGGCGGGCGCCGGGGCCGCCGACGTCCTGCTCGGCGCCGAGGAGCCGGGCGGCCGGCTGCCCACGACCTGGCCGGTCGCCCTGGCGGACGTACCCGTCACCCAGGTCACCCCGCAGGACGGCACGCTCTCCTACGACGAGGGCGTCTTCATCGGCTACCGCGCCTGGGAGAAGGCCGGCGCCACCCCCGCGTACGCCTTCGGCCACGGCCTCGGATACACCGACTGGGCCTACGAGTCGGCGGAGTTCGAGCGCGGCGAGGGCGAGGGCGAGGCGCTGGGCACGCTCACCGTCCGCGTCCGCAACACCGGTTCGCGCCCCGGACGGGAAGTCGTCCAGGTCTATCTGGCCCCCGCCGCCGACGCGGTCGAGCGGCCGGCCCGCTGGCTGGCCGGCTTCGCCTCCGTCCAGGCAGGACCGGGGGAGAGCGCCGAGGTCGTCGTCGAACTGCCGCGCCGGGCCGCCGAGGTGTGGGACGAGGCGGACGGCGGCTGGCTGCTGGTCCCCGGGCACTACGAGGTCGAGGCCGGCCGCTCGCTCGCCGACCTCCGGGTGAGTGCCCCGCTCGACCTTCCGTAACACCCGCGAAGCCCGTGCCGGACCGGCCGGACCGGACGGGAACCCCATGACCGGGGGCGGGGCGCCCTGACGCGCCCCGCCCCTTTCCGGCCCTCCCCGGCCGGGCCGTCCGACCCAGGGCCTGTCCGGCGGATCATGAACGGCCCCTTCGCCGCCTGGCACGGCAGCTCGCGGCGTTGCCAAAACGCGCACATACGAAAGCGTATGCGGGCATTCCGGCGCCTTGCGATCCACCGCACCGGACGACGCCTGGACCGCCCCTGATCCGCCGGACGGGCCCTGGTCGTTAGGGTGACGCCCATGCGTGATCTCACGACCGGTCTGAAGTACTTCCTGGAAGGCCAGCGCTGGGTGGCGCGGCACCGGAGGTGGTGGGGATTCGGGCTGCTGCCCGGCCTGATCGCCCTGGTCCTCTACATCGCGGCGCTCGTCGCCCTCGGCTTCTGGGCGGACGACCTGTCGTCCTGGGCGACGCCGTTCGCGGACGGCTGGGACACCCCCTTCCGGTCGCTGCTGCGCTGGACGCTGACCGTCATCGTCTTCAGCGGCGGCCTGCTGCTGGCGATGGTGACCTTCACCGCCGTGGCGCTGCTGATCGGCGACCCGTTCTACGAGTCGCTCTCGGAACGCGTCGAGGAGATGGAGGGCGGCGCACCGCCCAAGCCCGACATCCCGCTCTGGCGCGAGATCCTCACCTCGGTACGGGACAGCCTGTCCGTGCTGGCGCGGGTGGCGGCCTTCGGACTGCTGCTCTTCGCCTGCGGCTTCATCCCGGTGGTCGGCCAGACCGTCGTCCCCGTCGTGGGCATCTGCGTCTCCGGCTTCTTCCTGACCACCGAGCTCACCTCGGTCGCCATGCAGCGCCGCTCCGTCCCGCTGCGGACCCGGCTGCGACTGCTGCGCGGCCGGCTCCCGCTGGCGCTCGGCTTCGGCGTGCCGCTGGTCCTCCTGTTCCTGGTGCCGGTCATCGCCGTCTTCGCGATGCCGGGCGCCGTCGCGGGCGCCGCACTGCTGGTGCGCGAACTCGTCCCGGCACCCGACCCCGATCCGGCGGCCGACCCGGATCCGGTGCCCGACGAGGAAATTGACGAACACCATGACGACGCGCCGGGAACCGTTCCGGCCTCCTAGGCATGTCCATGCGAGAGACCGCATCGACATGGGGGGGAACCCGGTCCATGCGGAAGTCCGCAGTGACATGGGAGGGGACGTTCATGCCGGAGCGCACGAACCAGTACGACGAGAACGAACACAGCTACCGCACGTACTGGCAGGACCGGAGCTACGAGCACGATGCCGAGGTCGCAGCGCTCCGCTCGCTCCTGGACGGCCGGCGGTTCGGCCACGCCGCCGACGTCGGCGGCGGCTACGGCCGTCTCGTCCCCGTACTGCGGGAGTTCGCCGATCACGTCACGCTCGTCGACTCGAGCAGGAAGCAGCTTTCGGACGCCGAGGAGTTCCTCGCCGGTGAGACCAACGTCGCGATGCGGCTGATGAGCGCGGGCCGGCTCGGCATGGACGAGGCCAGCGTGGATCTCGTCACGATGATCCGCGTCATGCACCATCTGCCCGACCCGGTGCCCGCCCTGTCCGAGATCGCCCGGCTGCTGCGGCCGGGCGGCATCGCCGTCATCGAGAGCGCCAACCTCGCGCACGCCGCCAACCGGGTCCGCTACGCCGCCCGCCGGCAACGCATCCCCACCGAGCCGGTCGACATCCGCTCCGCCGAGAACCGCGAACGGGACTCGATCCCCTTCGTCAACCACCACCCGCGCAAGGTCGCCGAGCAGCTCGCGGCGGCGGGTCTGACGGTGGAGCGGACGCTGTCCGTCTCCAACCTGCGCAGCAGCAAGCTCAAGAAGTTCGTGCCCCACCAGGCACTGGTCCGCGCCGAGGGCGCCCTCCAGTCGCCCCTGGCGAAGGTGTCGTTCGGGCCGAGCATGTTCTTCCTGGCGCGCAAGGCAGGTTGAGAACGTCCTCAAGCGCCGGACGGGCTGGAAATTCCAGCCCGTCCGGCGCTTGAGGACACCAGCCTGTCCGGCGTTCGAGGGCGCTTCTCAGACGAGGGCGAGTTCCCGGTCGGCCGTGACGTCCGCTTCCGCTTCCTCCGCGGAGCGGACCGTCTTCGGGAGGAAGAAGCCGAGCACGAAGGCCAGCGCGATCAGTCCCACCGTGCACAGCGCCGTCGTCCCCGCGGCGTCCAGCGCTGCGTCGATATGGCCGGCGGGACCGGGCCGGGCGTCGCTGAGGATGTTGAAGAAGACGGTGCCCAGGACGGCGAAGCCGAGCGTCATGCCGAGCTGCTGGAGCGCCTGCAGGGTGCCCGAGGCGGAGCCGATCTCGTGGCCGTCGACGCCGTTGAGGATGATGTCGAAGAGCGGCACGAAGATCATGCCCATCCCGGCGCCGCCGACCAGCAGCGGGGCGGCGAAGTCCCAGTCCGTGATGTCCGCGCCGGCCCACTGGAAGACGCCGTGGAGGGCGAGCAGTCCGCCGCCCATCAGGAGCAGGCCGAGGTGCAGGATCCGGCGGCCGAGGCGGGCCATCATGATGCCGCCGAAGGCGGAGCCGAAGAGCGCGCCCAGCGCCCAGGGCGCCGTGGTCAGGCTGGAGTGCAGGGCCGTGTAACCGAGGCCGAGCTGCAGGAAGATGCCGAGGGTGAGGATCATGCCGCCCATGGACGCGGTGAAGGCGATGGCGAACGCGACCCCGGAGACGTAGGCCCGCTTGGTGAAGACGCTGGGCTCCACCAGCGGCGTACGGCCCGAGCGCTTGCGCAGCACCTGGTAGCGGGCGAAGACGGCCAGGACCGGCAGCGAGGCGACGAGCATCACCAGCACCCAGGTGGGCCAGCCCAGTTCACGGCCCTGCACCAGCGGGAAGACCAGTAGGAAGGCGCCGGTTCCGGCGAGCAGCACCCCGGGGAGGTCCAGCCGCGCGCCGCGGGCGGTCGGCGCCACGTCCGGCAGGTACTTCCAGCCCATCACGAACGCGAACGCGCCGATCGGCAGGTTGATGCCGAAGATCATGCGCCAGCCGGTACCGAACAGGTCGGCGTGGATCAGCACGCCGGCGATGATCGGGCCCATCACCGCGGACAGCCCCATCAGCGGACCGAAGATCCCCCACGCCTTCTTCATCTCGGAGGCGGGGAACAGGTCCCGGGTCAGCCCGAAGCCCTGTGGCAGCATCACCGCGCCGCACACTCCCTGCGCGATCCGCGCCACGATCAGCATCTCCGGGGACTGCGCCGCCGCGCACATCATCGAGGTGACGGTGAACCCGGCGATCCCGGCCAGCAGGACCCGCTTGCGGCCGTACATGTCGCCCAGCCGTCCGCCGGTGAGGAGCGCGACCGCCATGGCGAGGGTGTAGCCCGCCGCGATCCACTGGAGGTCGGCGTACGAGCCGCCAAGTCCGGTGCGGATCGCGGGCGCCGCGACATTGGCGACGGTCGAGTCCAGCAGGTCCATGACGCTCGCCGCGATGACGGCGGTGTACCCGAGCCAGCGGTACCGGTGAAGTGCGTTCTTCGTGTCCATGAGCAGTACGTTACGGACCCTTGCGGTCAGCTTCTGTCCGCAAGGAACAGGGGAGTTGAAGGGGTCGGAAGGAGCTGTTTCACGGCTTCGCGAACGCCGCCGTGTAGAGGATCCGGGCGAGCTGCGCCTGGCCCTGGGCGTTGGGGTGGAACCAGTCCCAGCTGCTCAACTCGTCCGACGTGAAGCGGTAGTCGAAGACCGCGCCGCCGTCGTAGCGGCAGTGCTGGTACTTCGCGCAGACCTCCTTGAGGACCCGGTTGTACGCCACCACGCGCGCCCGGACCGCGTCCCGCCGGCTCTGCGCGCTCTCGCTCACCGAGTCCGCGTCGCGCAGCATCGAGGGGCAGATGCCGAGCTTCCAGATCTGCTTGCCGAGCGGGTTCTCCTTGCCCACCTCCCACAGCCGCTTGAGGTCGGGGATGCTCGCCACGAACACCTGGGACTTCGGCAGGGCGCTGTGCAGCCCGGTCATCGCCCGGGTGAAGTCGGCGCGGAAGTCGGCCACCGGTGTCATGTCGTCGACGGAGTCCCGGCAGGCGTCGTTGGAGCCCATCAGGACCGTCACCAGTGACGGTTTCTTCGCGGCGGCCGCCACCGCCTGGTCCGGCAGATCCGACATCCGGGCGCCGCTCTTGGCGAGGTTCCAGCTGTTGGCGGCGATGCCGGTGGCGGTCAGTACCCGCCCGGCGATGCTGTCCACTTGGCTGCGGGTGCCGGTGACCCAGGAGACCTCGGGGCAGTCCGCCAGCAGGGAACAGGCGTCGAAGCCACGGGTGATGGAATCGCCCAGCGCGGCGATCGACGCGGGGTGCGCGTTCCACGTGGGGGTGGGCCGGGGAACAGGTTTGCGGCTGACCGGGGCGGCCGGTTTCTCGTGCGGTGCGGTTCCCCCTCCGGAGCATCCGGCCAGCAACAGGGAGGCGGCGGCAGCGGCCACGCAGCCTCGCAGGAACGGTCGCATCCGGTGATCCCCTCCGACGAGTGGGTGACATCTGGTCCGAGCCCGACGGTACGTCACTCCTCTGGAGACGCCGCACGGTAGCTTTTCCCTGACAGCCCAGGAGAACCGGCGGGAGGTTTACCGAAGCCCAGTTGGCAGGAGTTCACTCTTGTCCTGTTTGTTATCAATGGTGCAGAATATCTAATGTTGCCCCGGAAGCAGCCGGTTCGGGCGTGAGGCCGCTGGGGAAGGCGAACCTCGTCCCACACTGGAGGTACCGGTGACGACACGTGGAGTTCTGTACGTTCACTCCGCACCGCGCGCGCTGTGCCCGCACGTCGAATGGGCCGTCGCGGGCGTCCTCGGCGTGCGCGTAAGCCTCGACTGGATCCGCCAGCCCGTCTCACCGGGCACCTGGCGGGCCGAGTTCTCCTGGCAGGGGGAGCCCGGTACGGCCTCGAAGCTGGCGTCCGCCCTGCGCGGCTGGCACCTGCTGCGCTTCGAAGTCACGGCCGAACCCTGCCCGGCCGCCGAAGGGGAGAGATACAGCTGCACCCCCGAACTCGGCATCTTCCACGCCGTCACGGGCATGCACGGCGACATCCTCATCCCCGAGGACCGGCTCCGCGCCGCGCTCCAGCGGGCCCGCACCGGTGAGGCGGATCTGGAGACCGAGGTCGCCAGGCTGCTCGGCAAACCGTGGGACGACGAGCTCGAACCGTTCCGGTACGCGGGCGAGGGCGCACCGGTGCGCTGGCTGCACCAGGTCGTGTGACGCCCCCTCACGTTCCGCCCGCGCCCTTGCCGTAGGTCCCGTCGCGGGGTCTAACGTGCCGGTATGGACGACACACTTTCCGTAGCGGTGCTCGGCACCGGCCTCATGGGCGCGGGCATGGCGCGCAACCTCGCCGCCGCCGGGCTCGAAGTGCGCGCCTGGAACCGCACCCTCGCCCGCGCCGAGCCGCTGGTCGCCGCCGGAGTGCACATCACCGGCGACCTGGTCGAGGCGGTCCGCGGCGCGGACGCCGTCGTCACCATGCTGCTCGACGGCCCGTCCGTGCTCCGGACGATGCGGGAGGCGTCCCCCGGGCTGCGCGAGGGTGTGGTGTGGGCCCAGATGTGCACCGTGGGGCCCGACGCGCTGGCACCGCTGGCGGCCCTGGCCCGCGAGCGTGGCGCGCACTTCGTCGACGCGCCCGTGCTCGGCACCCGGTCGGCCGCGGAAGCGGGTCAACTGACGGTGCTGGCGGCCGGCCCGGAAGCCGCCCGGCCGGTGGCGGGCCGGGTCTTCGACGCCGTCGGGCGCAAGGTCCTGTGGCTGGGCGACGACGGCGGGAAGGGAACGGCCAGCAGCCTCAAGCTGGTTCTCAACAGCTGGGTGCTGGCGGTCACCAACGGCGCGGCCGAGGCGATGGCCCTGGCCAAGGGCCTGGACGTGGACCCCCGGCACTTCTTCGAGGCGCTCGACGGCGGCCCGCTCGACCTGCCGTATCTGCGTCTGAAGGCCGAGGCGATGCTCCGTGGTGACTTCGCACCGAACTTCACGGTCGACGGCGCGCTGAAGGACGCCCGGCTCATCGTCGCCGCCGGCGAGGCGCACGGCGTCCAGCTGGACGTGGCCGCGGCGGGCGCGGAGCGCTTCAGCCGCGCGGCCGGCCAGGGGCACGGCGGCGAGGACATGGCGGCCTCGTACTTCGCGAGCTTCGACACGTAGCGGCCGGTACCTCGCTCAGTTCGCGGCGGGTCCGTCCAGCAGCCGCGCCACCGCGCGGCGGGCGCGGCCGCTCCGACCCCGCCCGCGGGGACGGCGCCCGCCTCCAGGACGACTGGCAGCCGCGCTTCCGGCAGAACGGCCAGACCGTCTTCCGCTGGGCCACCACCGAGTTGGCACCCGTCGCCGTCGAGGCCTGCCGCCGCGCCGGCCTCACCCCCGCGGACCTGGGCGGCATCGTCACCCACCAGGCGAACCTGCGGATCATCGACTCGCTGGTGCGCCAACTGGATGCCCCGCAGGCCGTCGTGGCCCGCGATGTCACGGTCTCGGGCAACACGTCCGCCGCCTCGATCCCGCTGGCGCTCTCCAAGCTCGTCGAGGACCGCACGATCCCGCGGGGCGCCCCGGTGCTGCTGCTGGGCTTCGGCGGCGGTCTCTCCTGGGCCGCTCAGGTGGTGGCCTGCCCGTAAGGACGTCGCCTGCCCGTGAACGGGCGCCTGACGCGAGAACGGCCTGTTCCCCGGTCGGCGGACCGGGGAACAGGCCGTTTCGGCGCTGTGGCCGTCAGACGGTGCGGAACGCCAGGACGACGTTGTGACCGCCGAAGCCGAACGAGTTGTTGAGGGCGATGACCGGGCCCTCCGGCAGCGGCTTCGCCTCGGTGGAGACCAGCTTCGCGTCGACCTCGTCGTCCAGCTCGACAATGTTGATCGTCGGCGGGGCGAGGCGGTTGTGGAGCGCGAGCACGGTGGCGACGGACTCGATGCCGCCCGCGCCGCCGAGCAGGTGCCCGGTCATCGACTTCGTGGCGGAGATCGCGATGTGGTCCAGCTCGTGGCCCAGCACCTTGGCGAGCGCCTTGACCTCGGCGACGTCACCCTGCGGGGTCGAGGTGGCGTGCGCGTTCAGGTGCATGATCTCGGAGGTGTTCAGACCGGTGGAGGCGATCAGGTGCTCCAGCGCGGCGGAGATGCCGCGGCCGGTCGGCTCGGGCTGGGCGATGTGGTGGCTGTCCGCGGACAGGCCCTGGCCCAGCGCCTCGCAGTAGACCTTGGCGCCGCGCTGCGCGGCGTGCTCGGCCGACTCCAGGACGATGACGCCCGCGCCCTCACCGAGGACGAAGCCGTCACGGCCCTTGTCGTACGGGCGCGAAGCGCCGTGCGGGTCGTCGTTGTTCTTCGACATCGCCATCATGTTGGCGAAGGCGACGATCGGCAGCGGGTGGATGGCCGCCTCGGTGCCGCCCGCGACGACCACATCGGCGCGGCCGGTGCGGATCATCTCGATGGCGTAGCCGACCGCTTCCGCGCCGGAGGCGCACGCGCTCACCAACGAGTGAACGCCGGCCCGCGCGTTGACCTCGAGGCCGACGTTGGCGGACGGGCTGTTCGGCATGAGCATGGGAACGGTGTGCGGGGAGACCTTGCGGACGCCCTGCTCCTTGAGCACGTCGTACTGGCCCAGCAGCGTCGTGACGCCGCCGATGCCGGAGGCGACGACGGTGCCGAGCCGGTCCGGGTCGATCGAGGAGTCCTCGCCGGCCTTGGCGGTGAAGCCCGCGTCGGCCCACGCCTCACGGGCCGCGATCACCGCGAACTGCGCCGAGCGGTCCAGCTTGCGCAGCAGCGGGCGCGGCAGGATCTCCGACGGTTCGACGGCGATCTGACCGGCGATGCGGACCGGCAGCTCAGCTGCCCAGTCCTGCTCCAGGGCGCTGATACCGGAACGTCCGGCGACCAGGCCTTCCCAGGTCGACGCGCTGTCGCCACCCAGCGGTGTGGTTGCGCCGATACCGGTGACGACCACGGTGCGATTGGTCGAGTTCACAGGAATGTCTCTCCACGTATAGAAGGGCGGGCGACAGACACGTCGTCCCAGGGGGTATGTCAGGCCTGGTTCTTGAGGATGTAGTCGACGGCGTCGCCGACGGTCTTCAGGTCCTTGACGGCGTCGTCCGGGATCTTGGTCTCGAAACGCTCTTCAGCGGCCACGACGACCTCGACCATGGACAGGGAGTCGACGTCCAGGTCGTCGGTGAAGGACTTCTCCGTCTGGACGTCCTCGACCGGGATGCCGGCGATCTCGTTGACGATCTCGGCGAGGCCTTCGAGGATCTCTGCCTGGGTGGCGGCCATTACGGCGCTCCTTATGTGTTGCGGGGGAGTGCGGCGTGCGGGACTGCGGCGCCGCGAAGGGGTTGTGACTAGGGGAGAGTAACCACAGTTGCGGCGTACACGAGACCCGCCCCGAAGCCGATGAGCAGGGCGGTGTCGCCGCTCTTGGCCTGGCCGGTGGCCAGCAGCCGCTCCATCGCCAGCGGGATGGAGGCCGACGAGGTGTTGCCGGTGGTCTCGATGTCGCGGGCGATCGCGACATGCTCCGGCAGCTTCAGTGCCTTGATCATCGAGTCGATGATGCGCATGTTCGCCTGGTGCGGGATGAACACGTCGAGCTGTTCCGCGGTGATCCCGGCGGCGTCCAGCGCCTGCTGGGCCACCTTGGCCATCTCGAAGACCGCCCAGCGGAAGACCGTCTGGCCCTCCTGGCGCAGCGCCGGGAACTTCCCCGTCTCCGGCTGGCCGCCGGCGCGGAAGACCTCCCACGAGTCGGTCTGGGCGATCACATCGGACTTGTCGCCCTCCGAGCCCCAGATCGAGGGGCCGATGGCGGGCACGTCGGACGGGCCGACCACGACCGCGCCGGCGCCGTCGCCGAAGAGGAAGGCGGTCGCCCGGTCGGTCAGGTCGGTCAGGTCGCTCAGCCGCTCGACCCCGATCACCAGCACGTTCTTGGCGCTGCCGTCGGTGACCATGCCCTTGGCGAGCGTCAGCCCGTAGGCGAAGCCGGCGCAGGCCGCGGAGATGTCGAACGCGGCGGCCTTGCCCGCGCCGAGCCGGAACGCGATCTCGGTCGCGATCGCCGGGGTCTGCTTGAAGTGCGAGACGGTCGCGACGATCACCGCGCCGATGTCCTCGGCCGACAGGCCCGCGTCCGCGAGCGCCTTGCCCGAGGCCTCGATCGACATCTCGGCGACGGTCTCCGACTCGTTCGCCCAGTGGCGCGTGGAGATGCCGGAGCGGGAGCGGATCCACTCGTCGCTGGAGTCGATCGTCTCCAGGATCACCTCGTTGGGGACCACCCGGGTCGGCCGGTAGCCGCCGACCCCGCGAATCCGCGCGTACGGGGCACCCTGGCTGGGCTGGATCTTCGCCGTCATGTCTGGGGTGACTCCTCTTCGGCCGCGGGATGGATGAGCGGCAGGGACGCGCCGCCGGCGTCCGGGTCGCCGTGCTCGGCGACGATCGCGCGAGCCGCGTCGATGTCGTCCGGGGTCTTCAGGGCCAGCGTCTTGACGCCCGGCAGCGCGCGCTTGGCCAGGCCGACCAGCGTGCCGGCCGGCGCCATCTCGATGATGGCGGTGACGCCGAGCTCCTTGAACGTCTCCATGCACAGGTCCCAGCGGACCGGGTTGGAGACCTGCTGGACCAGCCGGCGGACGATCTCGTCGCCACTGCCGACGACCTGGCCGTCGGCGTTCGACACATAGCGGATACCCGGATCGTGCACGGTCACACCGGGCACGAGGGCCTCCAGCGCGGACACCGCGGGAGCCATGTGGTGGGTGTGGAACGCGCCGGCCACCTTCAGGGCGATGACGCGGGCCTTCTCGGGCTTGTCCTCGGCGAGCGCGGCCAGCTGCTCCGCGGTACCGGCGGCGACGATCTGTCCGCCGCCGTTGATGTTCGCCGGGGTCAGGCCGAGCTTCTCCAGGTGCGCGAGGACCTCTTCGGGGTCGCCGCCGAGCACCGCGGACATGCCGGTGGTGGTGACGGCCGCGGCCTTGGCCATGGCCAGTCCGCGCTGTCGCACCAGGGCCATCGCCGATTCCGCGGTGATCACCCCGGCACCGGCGGCGGCGGTGATCTCACCGACGCTGTGTCCGGCGACCGCGCCGACCGCGCGCCGGCCGTCGGCCGGGTGCGGGAACAGCGACAGGGCCGAGACCAGTCCGGCGGCCACCAGCAGCGGCTGGGCCACGGCGGTGTCGCGGATCTCGTCCGCGTCGGCCTTCGTGCCGTAGTGGACAAGGTCGAGCCCCGCCACCGCGGACCACCAGTGAAGGCGGTCGGCGACGCCGGGAAGGTCGAGCCAAGGAGTCAGGAAGCCGGGCGTCTGGGCACCCTGGCCGGGAGCGACGAGTACGAGCACGTACACACTCTCTCTCGCGGGCGGGTCTCACCGCCCGTGGGGACAGGGACGAAGAACTGCTGGACGATTTGTTGGTGTCCAACAAAAACTCAGGGTGATTGATCGGCGGCGGACAGTCGTCCCAGGATGAGGGCGATGCGCAGCGTGAACGCCGAACGTACGTCGGAGGGCGACCATCCGGTGACATCCGTCACACGTCGCAGCCGGTAGCGGACGGTGTTTGGGTGAACGAACAACATCCGCGCGGCCCCTTCGAGCGACGAGGCCTGTTCGAGGTAGACACTCAGCGTTTCGAGGAGCGCGGAGCCCGCTTCCTCCAGCGGTCTGTAGATCTCCTCCACCAGCTGTTCACGCGCGTAACGGTCGCCGGCCATCGCACGCTCGGGCAGCAGGTCGTCCGAGACGACCGGCCGGGGCGCGTCCGGCCAGGCGGCGCACGCCTTGAGACCGGCGGCGGCGGCCTGTGCGGAACGGGTGGCGGACAGCAGGTCCCCGACGACCGGTCCGGCCACCACGGGGCCCGCCGCGAACGGGGCGATCAGTGATTTCGCGACCTTGAGCGGCTCGCCCTCACCGCCCGCGATCACCACCAGCCGCTCACCGAGCACCCCGGTGAGCACCTGCAGCTTCGCGTGCCGAGCGGCCCGCCTGATGGCCTCCACCGTCAGCTCGCTGTCGCCGTTCGGCGCGGTCCCGAGCACCACCACGATCTTGTCGGGCGAACTCCAGCCCAACGCCGCCGCGCGCGACAGCACCCCCTCGTCCGCCTCACCGGACAGCACCGCGTTGACGACCAGCGACTCCAGGCGCGCGTCCCACGCGCCCCGGGCCTCGGCCGCCTGCGCGTACACCTGGGCGGTGGCGAACGCGATCTCCCGGGCGTAGACCAGCAGCGCCTCGCGCAGCACGGACTCGTCACCGGGCGCCGCCACCTCGTCGATGGCCGCTTCCATCACCTCGATGGTGGTGCGCACCATCTCCACGGTCTGCCGCAGCGAGATCGCCCGGGTCAGCTCCCTGGGCGCGGTCCCGAACACATCCGTGCTGATCGCCTGCGGCGCCTCGGGATGCCGGAACCACTCGGTGAACGCCGCGATGCCCGCCTGCGCCACCAGCCCGATCCAGGACCGGTTCTCCGGTGGCATCGCCCGGTACCACGGCAGCTGCTCATCCATCCGGGCGATGGCGTTCGCCGCGAGCCGGCCGGACGACTTCTCCAGTCGGCGCAGCGTCGCGGCGTGCTCAGCGCGGACGGGCTTTTTCGGGGGCTGCGGAGTGTCGGGCACGGGACAAGACTGCCTTATCCCCGGGGGCGCACGGCGCCGGGGTGCGCGCCGGTCGCTTGTACGGTGGCGGAATGATCGACGTTCGGCGCGGTGCGCAGCGGTACGCCGGGGGTGATCCCGCCGCGGGGATCGAGACCCTGCACGCGTTCTCGTTCGGCTCCCACTACGACCCCGGCAACCTGCGCTTCGGGCCGCTGATGGCGTGCAACGAGGAGCGGCTGGCGCCCGGCGCCGGCTTCGCGGAGCACCCGCACGGGGGAGTCGAGATCGTGACGTGGGTGATCGAGGGCGAGCTGGGGCACCGGGACTCCGCGGGCCACGAGACCGTGGTGCGGGCCGGCGAGGCACAGCTGCTCAGCGCCGGCGACGGCGTCCGCCACGTCGAACGCAACGCCGGGGAGAGCCCGCTGAGGTTCCTTCAGATGTGGCTGGAGCCCGCGGTGTTCGGCGGCGGCCCGCGCTACGGCGTCGAACACGGCACGCCCTTCGTCCCGTTCCGGCAGCCGCACGCGGCACTGTCCGTCGGCCGCGGCCCGGGCGAACTGCCGGCCGCGCCCTTCGTCTACGTGCACGTGGTGCGCGGCAGCGTCCGGCTGGGCGACGAGACCCTCGAAGCGGGCGACGCGGCGCGCATCACCGACGAGGAGGGGCTTCTGGTGCAGGCGGCGGCGGGCCCGGTGGAGTACCTCGTCTGGGAGATGCGTCCGGTGCCGCGCGACCCGGCGGACTAGGGCGCGTGCCAGGCGTCGTGGGCCAGGCGGGACTTTCGCGACACGCCCTAGGCCCGCAGCTCCGCGAGGACCGCGTCCGTCAGCGCCGGCCACAGCGGGACCGCCCATTCGCCCCAGGCGCGGTCGGTGAGGCAGACGCACGCGGCGCCCGCGTCCGGGTCGACCCACAGGAAGGTCCCGGTCTGGCCGAAGTGCCCGAAGGTGCGCGGGCTGGAGGCGGGGCCGGTCCAGTGCGGGGTCTTGGAGTCCCGGATCTCGAAGCCGAGCCCCCAGTCGTTGGGGTTCTGGTGGCCGTAGCCGGGCAGCACGCCCTTGAGGCCGGGGAAGACGACGGACGTCGCCTCGTCGAGGGTCGACGGGTGCAGGATGCGCGGCGCCTGCAGTTCGGCGGCGAAGCGGACGAGGTCCTCGACGGTGGAGACACCGTCGGCGGCGGCCGAGCCGGGCAGCGTGGTGGCGGTCATCCCCAGCGGCTCCAGGACGGCTTGGCGCAGGTACTCGGGGAACGGGATGCCGGTGGCCTTGGCGATGTGGTCGGCGAGCACCTCGAACCCGGCGTTGGAGTAGAGCCGGCGGTCACCGGGCGGCGCCATGACGCGGTGCTGGTCGAAGGCCAGCCCCGAGGTGTGGGAGAGCAGATGGCGCACCGTCGAGCCCTCGGGGCCCGCCGGGTCGTCGAGCTCGAAGACGCCCTCCTCGCAGGCGACCAGCGCCGCGTAGGCCGTCAGCGGCTTGGTGACGGACGCGAGCCGGAACGGCTCACCGACCGGGCCGTGGGTCCCGGCCACCGTGCCGTCCCGGCGGACGACGGCCGCGGCCGCCGTGGGGACGGGCCAGTTCCGGATCTCACGCAAGCTCTCCATGGGGCGAGCGTAACGCGGCCGGAAAAGATCTCCTGAGGCGCTTGCTTCGAGTGCACTCCAAGTCCGTAGCGTAGGGGCATGACCGTAACGCAGGTGGCTGTGACGAAGGTGGCGAGGACCAGGGCCGGCCGGATCGCCAGCTGTGACGACCAGGCCTCGATTCTGCGGCCCGACGGGCAGGACCAGTACACGATCAGCGAAGTGGTCACGGTGACCGGGCTGAGCGCGCACACCCTGCGCTGGTACGAGCGGATCGGACTGATGCCGCACGTCGACCGCTCCCACACCGGGCAGCGCCGCTACACCAACCGCGATCTGCACTGGCTGGCCTTCGTCGGCAAGCTCCGGCTGACCGGGATGCCGGTCGCGGACATGGTCAGGTACGCGGAGATGGTGCGCGAGGGCGAGCAGACCTTCGCCGCGCGGCAGGAGCTGCTCGTGGCGCACCGTGAGGACGTGCACCGGCGGATCGCCGAGCTGCAGGACACCCTCGCGGTACTGGACTACAAGATCGACATGTATGGGGGCGCCCAGCGGGCGCCGGAGAGGGTCTGACCCTGATGAGCGACAACGCGAGCACCGAGAACGGCACGGAAGCCGGCACGGAAATGATCGACACCGTACGGCTGGGCACGGACGGACCGCTGGTCGGCGTCCAGGGCCTGGGCTGCATGGGCATGAGCGAGTTCTACGGCGAGACCGACGTGGACGCGGCGCGGGCGACGCTGGAAGCGGCCCTCGAGGCGGGCGTCACGCTCTTCGACACCGCCGACGCCTACGGCTCGGGGGCGAACGAGGAGTTCCTCGCCCCGTTCGTGAAGGCGCACCGGGACGGGATCACGCTGGCGACCAAGTTCGCCATAGAGCGCAGGGCGGACGACGCGACGTACCGCGGCGTCCGCAACGACCGGGCGTACATCCGGCAGGCCGTCGAGGGCAGCCTGCGCCGGCTGGGCACGGACGTCATCGACCTCTACTACATGCACCGCCGTGACCCGGGCGTCCCGTTCGCGGAGTCCGTCGGCGCGATGGCCGAGCTGGTCGCGGAGGGCAAGGTCCGGTACCTGGGTCTGTCCGAGGTGACGGGCGCGGAGCTGCGCGAGGCGCACGCCGTGCACCCGATCGCCGCGCTGCAGTCCGAGTGGTCGCTGTTCAGCCGGGATGTGGAACGCAGCGCGGTACCGGCCGCCGCCGAGCTGGGCGTGGCCTTCGTGCCGTACTCACCGCTGGGCCGGGGCTTCCTGACCGGCTCGTTCCTGGACGCCACGACGGATCTGAGCGGTGGCGACTACCGGCAGCACCAGCCCCGGTTCACCGGTGAGAACGCCAAGCGGAACGCGGATCTGCTGGACCCGGTCCGCAAGGCCGCCAAGGCGCACGGGGCGACGCTCGGCCAGATCGCGCTCGCCTGGGTGCAGCAGCGGGCCCAGGTGCACCAGCTGACGGTGGTGCCGATCCCGGGCACCCGCAAGGTCAGCCGCGTGCTGGAGAACACCGGGGCGACCCGGATCACTCTCGACCGGATCGAGCTGGAGTGGCTGGAACCGATCGCCGAGCACGTCGCGGGCGACCGCTACCCGGACATGAGCTCTACTTCCGCCGCGCGCGAGTAGCCGTCTGCACGGCGGCCAGCACGGACGCGGCGAACGGCAGCGATTCATGGACCTGCCCGTAGCCGAGCCCGAAGACCACCGCGGCCGGGTTCTGGTCGGGGTCGCCGGGGTGTTCGGTGTCGTCGTTCGGCCGCAGCCGCAGATAGCCGTGCAGCAGCTCGGGGGAGCGCCAGTCGACCCCGCTCAGGCCGGCGACCGGGAAGTGCTGGTCGCCGGCCTTCCACTTGGCGGTCGAGGCGCCCGTCCAGAACCAGCGGAAGGACACCGTGCGGCCGTCGAAGGCGGCCCTGGCGTCGTACGCCTTGAACGACTGCGGCCCGGTGGGCGCGGCGACCAGGAAGCGGTCGGCCGGTTCGCCGGTGTCGTTGTCGGAGACCGCGACCCGTAGCTCGTCCGTGTAGTACTCGGCGAGGGTCTCGCGGTCGGCCGGCAGCACCAGCCGGTAGGGGTCCGCGGAGTCCTTCAGCTGCCCGCCCGCCGCTTCCATCAGGGGATCGGCGCCAGGCCGGGGCAGGGCGCGCAGCACGACCGTGCCGCGCTTGCCGGGAACGAGCTCGACGCCGGTCAGCGCGGCGTACGGGATCCGGCGCTCGCCGAGCGTCTGGAGCAGCTTCGAATTGCGCACCCCGCGCTCGTACCGGATGACCACGGCATCCGTGTCGAACTCCCACACGGCGTTGGATCCGGCCAAAACGTCACCCATGTGGCTCATCGTAGGGCCGAATGTGGGATCAACTGCCGAACCGGCCGCAAAAACGCGCGTGGGGTGGTTCCGGGCGCCAGGCCCGGAACCACCCCTGCGACTCCGGCTCAGCCCTGGCCGAGGCCCGACGCGCAGTCCTCGCGGTTCGGCGCACACTGCACCGCGCCGTACTGGCCGAGGGCGATGTCGGTGAAGTTCGCCAGGCTCTCGGTGTCGGGAGCGAAGTAGCCGGGGTGCCCCAGTGCGCCCTCGGTACCGACCACACGGGCCCCGAAGGACGCCGAGACCGGGTCGGCGCCATGCCCGAGGCCGGCGATCTCCAGGTGCGGCACCTCGCCGATCCAGTCGCTCGGATCGCGGGCGGCCCACACATTGGCGGAAGTGTGCAGCTGCGCGGCGCGGCTCACCCGCATCCCGGGGCTGCCGAAGACGGTGATGTCGGAGATCTTGTCCGACGGCAGGCCGGGAGCGGCCACACCGCACAGCACCGAGCCGTAGGAGTGGCAGAACAGCGAGATGCGCGCGGTGGACGGCAGCGCCTCGACCAGCGAGTTCAGCCGGACCGCGCCGTTCTCCGCCAGCTCGCCGGTGGAGGCGTCGAGACCGACACCCGACGGCGTCGTGTAGTTCGCCCAGGCGATCACCGCGGTGTGCGCGGACGGGTCCTGGGCGCGTTCGGCCGAGTACAGGGCGCGCGCCATGCCGACCGGGGCCGCGTACGACTTCGCGGTGCGTTCGAACGTGCTGATGTCGGTGTCCACACCCGGCACGACCACGGCCACCCGGTCGGCGGTACCGAGATCACCGAAGACCTCGGCGGCCCGGCCGGCTCCGGTCGGGTCGAAGGCGAGGATCTGCCGGCCGTCGCTCAGCAGCGAGGCGTAGCGGTGGGCGCGCTTGTCCGCGTCCTTGCGGCCTGCCGGTGTGAGCAGCGAGCTGTGCGAGCGGGCGATCTCCGTGACGCGCGTCTGGGCGAGCGCCACCCGGTTGGCGAGATAGCGCACGCTCACCGGCGCGCCGTCCAGGTTGCCGACGACGAGCGGGTAGCGGTTGGCGAGCTGCCGGGTCTGGCCCGCGGTCAGCGTCGCGAAGAAGTGCGCTATCGAGTCGGCACCGGCCGAGGCGCTGGGCAGCTTGTGCCCGGCCACCGAGCCGTGCAGCCACGACACCAGTGCCGCCGCCCGCGGATCCTCGGCGCCCTTGTGCGGCCGGATGGCGGTCCAGCCGGTGGTCGCGAGCATGACGAAGATGACGGCCAGGGCCAGCAGGGCCCGGATGGACGTTGCATTGAAGCGCTCATCGAATGGGGTCACTCAGTATTGCCTCGCGAAATCGTCCCGGACGCGCACGCCGGCCCGGTCCGTCGGCAGAAGGTGCGCGGGGGGTGTGGTGGCCCCTCGGAGGTTTGCGGTATCTCCGCCAGCGTAGAAGACGCAGGGCCATGCCTGAGCCAAGGGTGACTCAAGTCACGTTTCGAAAGTGACTGTACGGGCCAAGCGACTGGGGCGGCCGTTACCGGTGGGGCGGGCCGTGCGCAATCCCCCTATCAGGGGGAACGTGCCCGGCCGCTCTTGTGGGCGCCGCGCCGGCCGCACCAGCCTGAGCCGCATGAACACGATCCTCACCGCCGCCGCCCTGGTGGCCGCGCTGCTGCCCGTCACCGCCCTCGCCCCGGCCTCCGCCGCGTCCTCAGGGGCCTGCGATCCGGGCCAGCTGTGCCTGTGGGGCAAGGCCGGCTACAGCAGCGCCCGGCAGGCCCATGAACTCGCCGACACCGGCATCGACAACTGCGTGCCGCTCCCCGCGGGCACCCCCGCCCGCTCCTTCGTCAACCGGATCGGCCGGCCGGTCACCACCTACCAGAGCGCGGAGTGCGCCACCGAGGCCGAGTTCGACACCTATCCGACGGGTACCTGGGTGCCCGAATCCCGTTACACCGTCCGGGCGTTCAAGGTCTGGGAGAACTGACACCGCATGGGCGGCCGGGGGCGGGGAACACGAACGGCGAGCCCCGAAACCTTACGGAGGGACGATGGCCACCCGAACCCGCACCCGTACCCGTATGCGTTCCCGCAGCCGGTCCGACATCGGAACGATCGCCGTCGTCGGCGCCGTCTGCGCCGTCGTCGGCTTCTTCGTCCTGGGGATCGTCCTCGGACCCCTCGCGATCATCTTCGGCTGGCTCGCCATGGGCCGCAGCTGGCGTGGCGCGAAGTCGATCCCCGCGGTCGTCGCCGTCGTCCTCGGCGCCTTCGACACCGTCGTCGCCGTCCTCTGGCTGGCGCAGTAGCCGGTCCGGCAGCCGAACGAAAACGCCGGGCCCGCACCACGGAAAGTGGTGCGGGCCCGGCGTTCGAAACGTGAGACGTACCGCCTCGGGGCTATCTCAGGCGTCGCCGCCCGCGGCGCCGGGGTCGGCCGCCGAGACGTCGAGCAGCTGGTAGCGGTCCACGGCCTGCTTCAGCACCGAACGGTCGACCTTGCCGTCACGGGCGAGCTCGGTGAGCACCGCCAGGACGATCGACTGGGCGTCGATGTGGAAGAAGCGACGGGCCGCGCCACGGGTGTCGGCGAAACCGAACCCGTCGGCACCCAGCGACTGGTACGTGCCCGGCACCCAGCGCGAGATCTGGTCCGGCACCGCGCGCATCCAGTCCGAGACCGCCACGAACGGGCCCTGCACACCGGCGAGCTTGCTCGTGATGTACGGGACGCGCTGCTCCTCCTCGGGGTGGAGCAGATTGTGCTCCTCCACCGCGATGGCGTCACGACGCAGCTCGTTCCACGAGGTGGCCGACCAGACGTCCGCCTTGACGCCCCAGTCCGCCGCGAGGATCCGCTGCGCCTCGACGGCCCACGGAACCGCCACACCCGACGCCAGGATCTGCGCCGGAACGGTGCCCTCGGTGCCCTCCGCGTACCGGTACAGGCCCTTGAGGATGCCTTCGGCGTCCACATCGGCCGGCTCGGCCGGGTGCTGGATCGGCTCGTTGTAGACGGTCAGGTAGTAGAAGACGTCCTCGGCGTTCTCGCCGTACATCCTCTTCAGACCGTCCTGCACGATGTGCGCGATCTCGAAGCCGAACGCCGGGTCGTACGCGACGACGGCCGGGTTGGTCGAGGCGAGCAGCTGCGAATGGCCGTCCGCGTGCTGCAGGCCTTCACCCGTAAGGGTGGTCCGGCCCGCGGTCGCGCCGAGCACGAAACCACGCGCCAGCTGGTCCGCCATCTGCCAGAACTGGTCACCGGTGCGCTGGAACCCGAACATCGAGTAGAAGACGTAGACCGGGATCAGCGGCTCGCCGTGCGTGGCGTAGGCCGAGCCCGCCGCGATCAGCGAGGCCGTACAGCCCGCCTCGGAGATGCCGTCGTGCAGCATCTGGCCGGTCGGCGACTCCTTGTACGCGAGAAGCAGATCGCGGTCGACCGCCTCGTACTGCTGGCCCAGCGGGTTGTAGATCTTCGCCGACGGGAAGAACGCGTCCATACCGAAGGTGCGGTACTCGTCCGGGGCGATCAGCACGAAACGCTTGCCGATCTCCTTGTCCCGCATGAGCTCCTTGAGGATGCGGACGAACGCCATGGTGGTGGCGATCGACTGCTGACCGGAGCCCTTCTTGGCCGGCGCGTACGCCTTCTCGTCCGGCAGCGGCAGCGGCTTCGCGCGCACCACACGGGTCGGCACATAGCCACCGCACGCCTTGCGGTGGTCGTGCATGTACTGGATCTCTTCGGAGTCGCGACCCGGGTGGTAGTACGGCGGGTAGCCCTCGTCGAGCTGCTTGTCCGTGATCGGGATGTGCAACCGGTCGCGGAAGCGCTTGAGGTCCTCGGTCGTGAGCTTCTTCATCTGGTGGGTCGCGTTGCGGCCCTCGAAGTTCGGACCGAGCGTCCAGCCCTTGATGGTCTGGGCGAGGATCACCGTCGGCTGGCCCTTGTGGGCCTTGGCCGCCGCGTACGCCGCGTAGACCTTCTTGTGGTCGTGACCACCACGGCCGAGGTGCAGGATCTGCTCGTCGGTCATGCCTTCGACCATCTTGCGCAGCCGCTGGTCGTCACCGAAGAAGTGCTCACGGATGTAGCCGCCGGTCTCGGTGGCGTACGTCTGGAACTGTCCGTCCGGCGTGGTGTTCATCTTGTTGACCAGGATGCCGTCGCGGTCCTGGGCGAGCAGCGGGTCCCAGCTGCGGTCCCAGACCAGCTTGATGACGTTCCAGCCGGCGCCGCGGAACTGCGACTCCAGCTCCTGGATGATCTTGCCGTTGCCGCGCACCGGCCCGTCGAGGCGCTGCAGGTTGCAGTTGACGACGAAGGTCAGGTTGTCCAGACCCTCACGGGCGGCGATCGACAGCTGGCCGAGCGACTCCGGCTCGTCCATCTCCCCGTCGCCGAGGTACGCCCATACGTGCGACTTGGAGGTGTCGGCGATGCCGCGCGCCTCCATGTAGCGGTTCATCCGCGCCTGGTAGATCGCGCCGAGCGGGCCGAGGCCCATCGAGACGGTCGGGAACTCCCAGAAGTCCGGCATGAGCCGGGGGTGCGGGTAGCTGGACAGGCCGTACGGGGCCTTCGACTTCTCCTGGCGGAACGCGTCGAGCTGCTGCTCGGAGAGCCGGTCCAGAAGGAAGGCGCGGGCGTAGATACCCGGGGAGGCGTGGCCCTGGAAGAAGATCTGGTCGCCGCCGTCGCCCTCGTCCTTGCCCCGGAAGAAGTGGTTGAAGCCCACGTCGTAGAGGGAGGCGGAGGAGGCGAAGGTGGCGATGTGGCCGCCGACGCCGATACCCGGGCGCTGTGCGCGCGACACCATGACCGCCGCATTCCAGCGGGTCGCGTTCAGGACCTTCCGCTCGATCTCCTCGTTGCCGGGGAAGAACGGCTCGTCCTTGGTCGCGATGGTGTTGATGTAGTCCGTGCTGCGCATCTCGGGCACCGCGACACGCTTCTCGCGGGCGCGCTCGATGAGGCGGAGCATGAGGTAGCGGGCACGCTCACGGCCGCGTTCGTCGATAGCCGCGTCGAGCGAGTCGAGCCATTCCGCCGTTTCCTCGGGATCAAAGTCCGGGACCTGGCTGGGAAGGCCGCCAATGATGATCGGGTTGCGATCGGATCCGGAAGCCACGCTGTTCCTTCGCTACTAGGTCTTGCTCTGCTGGGTCGCGCCGCCTCCATCGTGTACCGCGTCGCCAGAAACGTCATCTCTACTGAGCGGTAACTGCCACTCCGTGAGACGGAGAGGTGCGCAGCGAAGCAGGCCTACGAGAGGCCAAATCAGAACTCTACGCCCACTCGGACGTACGACCGACCCCAGACTTCATTCGTGCACAACCCCGGCAAACCGGCGTGATCTGCGTCACGATTGGACGTGCGGGTTGCGGTGACACGTCACCGTTTAGGCGGTCTCGGCGGCCGGGTACTTGCGCGATCCGCCGCGTCCGTGTGGACTACCGCCAATAACCCCGCACAGGCGCGGGGAGTTTCCCCCCATGACAGGAGGCAAAGCGTGAGCGCGACCGCGGACCACGCGGAGGACCGGACCAACCCGGCTAGCCGGCTTGGATTCGAACCCGGACAGGTGGTCCAGGAACTCGGGTACGACGACGACTGCGACCAGGAGCTCCGAGAAGGTATCGAGGAGCTCACGGGCGAAGAGCTCGCCGATGAGGACTACGACGACGTGCCCGACGCCGTCCTGCTGTGGTTCAGGGAGGACGACGGCGACCTCACCGACACCTTGGTCGACGCCACGTCGACGATCGACGACGGCGCCCCGATCTGGCTGATGACCCCGAAGACCGGCCGTGAGGGCCACGTCGAGCCAAGCGAGATCGGCGAAGCAGCCCAGACCGCAGGTCTGGCCCAAACCAGCACAGTCAACGCCGCCAAGGACTGGTCGGGCAGCCGCCTGGTCACTCCGAAGACGGCCCGGGCCGCAAAGCGGTAGCTCTACCGGACCCTGCTCCGCGCCCCCGTCGACCTCGGTCGCCGGGGGCGCGGTGCGTTCGGCTCCGGACGGCAGTGACAGACTGTCCGTGACCTTCCGGTACCGAGACGAGGATGTGCCCGCATGGCGATCGAGGTCGGCAGCAAGGCCCCGGACTTCGAGCTGAAGAACCAGCACGGCCAGACCGTGCGGCTCTCCGACTTCCGCGGCGAGAAGAACGTCGTGCTGCTCTTCTACCCGTACGCCTTCACCGGCGTCTGCACCGGTGAGCTCTGCGCCCTGCGCGACGAACTGCCGACGTTCCAGAACGACGACGTCCAGCTCCTCGCCGTCTCCTGCGACGCCCCGTTCTCGCTGCGCGTCTTCGCCGAGCAGGAGGGCCTGGGATACCCGCTGCTCTCCGACTTCTGGCCGCACGGGGACGCCTCGCGCGCCTACGGCGTCTTCGACGAGGAGAAGGGCTGCGCGGTCCGCGGCACCTTCGTCATCGACAAGGACGGCATCGTCCGCTGGACCGTCGTCAACGGCCTTCCGGACGCCCGGGACCTCAATGACTACGCAAAGGCTCTCGAAGACCTGTAGCCGACGGGAACCGCTCACTAAGCTCAACGCGTTGATCTGTGTACCGCACGACGGGGGCGAGGGTACTGCCTGATACCCCATGACCGTATGGAGGACTCGTGGGAGTCAGCCTCAGCAAGGGTGGCAACGTCTCACTGACGAAGGAGGCCCCGAATCTCACGGCGGTCATCGTCGCTCTGGGATGGGACGCCAGGACCACCACCGGCGCCGATTTCGACCTGGACGCCAGCGCACTGCTGGCCAGCCCCGAGGGCAAGGTCATCTCCGACGCGCACTTCGTCTTCTTCAACAACCTCAAGAGCCCGGACGGCTCGGTCGAGCACCTCGGTGACAACCTCACCGGCTCGGGCGACGGCGACGACGAGGTCATCAAGGTGAACCTGGCCGGAGTCCCGGCCGATGTCGCCAAGATCGTCTTCCCGGTCTCGATCTACGAGGCCGAGAGCCGTCAGCAGAGCTTCGGCCAGGTCCGCAACGCGTACATCCGTGTCGTGAACCAGGCCGACAACAACGAACTGGCGCGCTACGACCTCACCGAGGACGCCTCCACCGAGACCGCCATGGTCTTCGGTGAGCTCTACCGCAACGGCGCGGAGTGGAAGTTCCGCGCCATCGGCCAGGGCTACGCCTCCGGACTGCGCGGCATCGCGCAGGACTTCGGCGTCAACGTCTGAACCCCTCGCGGCGCCGCACACCCGGCAGGGCGTGCGGCGCCGTGCACGTACCGACCTCAGCACGCACGGGGAGGAAGCGAAAACCATGGGCGTCACGCTCGCCAAGGGGGGCAATGTCTCCCTCAGCAAGGCCGCACCGAATCTCACCCAGGTGATGATCGGCCTCGGCTGGGACGCGCGCTCCACCACAGGAGCGCCGTTCGACCTCGACGCCAGCGCCCTGCTGTGCGCCAACGGCCGGGTACTCAGCGACGAACACTTCGTCTTCTACAACAACCTCAAGAGCCCCGAGGGATCCGTCGAGCACACCGGTGACAACCTCACCGGCGAGGGCGAAGGGGACGACGAGGAGATCCTCGTCGACCTCACCAAGGTTCCCGAGCGCGTCGACAAGGTCGTCTTCCCCGTTTCCATCCACGAGGCCGACAGCCGCGGCCAGACCTTCGGCCAGGTCAGCAACGCCTACATCCGCGTCGTCAACCAGTTCGACCAGGCCGAGTTGGCCCGCTACGACCTCTCCGAGGACGCGTCCAGCGAGACCGCAATGATCTTCGGCGAGCTGTACCGCTACAACGGCGAGTGGAAATTCCGTGCAGTAGGCCAGGGGTACGCGTCAGGACTGCGAGGCATCGCCCTAGACTTCGGGGTCAACGTTTCGTAAAGCCGCGCCCTGCGCGGGGGATCTCTCGTAGAGAAGGACTGGGTAGCCCGTGCTCCTCAAGACATTTGGCTGGTCGTTCGGCATCACTGCCGCCGGCCTGGCCTTGGCTGGGTACCTCTGGGGGTGGGAGGGGCTCGCGGTGGTCGCGATCCTCTCGGTCCTGGAGATCTCCCTGTCATTCGACAACGCGGTGATCAACGCCGGGATCCTCCGGAAGATGAACGCCTTCTGGCAGAAGATGTTCCTCACCGTCGGCATCCTCGTCGCCGTCTTCGGTATGCGGCTGGTGTTCCCGGTCGTCATCGTCTCCATCACCGCCAAGCTCAGCCCGGTCGAGGCGGTCGACGTCGCGATCAACGACCCCGACCGCTATGAGGCGCTGGTCACCGGCGCGCACCCGTCGATCGCGGCGTTCGGCGGGATGTTCCTGCTCATGATCTTCCTCGACTTCATTTTCGAGGAGCGGGACATCCGGTGGCTCGGCTGGCTGGAGAAGCCGCTGGGCAAGCTCGGCAAGCTGGACATGCTCTCCGTCGTGATCGCCATGGTCGTGCTGCTCGTCGCCGCGACCACGGTCGCCACCAGTGTTCCGGTGCACGGCGGGGACGGGACGATCGACAAGGCCGCGACGGTGCTGCTGTCCGGGATCGCCGGGCTCATCACGTATCTGGTCGTCGGCGGGATCTCCGGCTACTTCGAGGACCAGCTGGAGGAGGCCGAGGACGACGCGGACGAGGAGGCCGAGGCGGGCGCCAAGAAGGGCAGCACCGCGGCCGTCGTCGGGCTGGCCGGCAAGGCCGCGTTCTTCATGTTCCTGTACCTCGAGGTCATCGACGCGTCGTTCTCGTTCGACGGTGTCATCGGCGCGTTCGCCATCACCAACGACATCTTCGAGATGGCGCTCGGCCTCGGTATCGGCGCCATGTACATCCGGTCGCTGACCGTGTACCTGGTCCGCAAGGGCACCCTGGACGACTACGTGTACCTGGAGCACGGCGCGCACTACGCGATCGGCGCGCTGGCGGTCATCCTCCTCGTCACGATCAAGTACGAGATCAACGAGGTCATCACCGGCCTCGTCGGCGTCGTGCTGATCGCGGCTTCCTACTGGTCCTCGGTGGTGCGAAACCGGCGGATCGGGGAAAACTCAGAGGGGTCGAACGATACGGCGGAAGTCTCATCCGGGGTCTGACAGCTCTGACAGTCTGAACCCCGGAGCGAGAAGTCCCGCCCCCCGCCGATCCGGCGGGGGGCGGTGTCCGTTCAGGGGAGGGGTAGTCATGGCCTGGTGGAAGTTCCTGCGGCCCAGTGGCGCGACGCAGTTCGACGTCGCCAACGCGCACACCGTGGAGCTCACGAAGCGGCACCCCATGGTCTCGTTGAGCAAACAGGGCGCGGCCGTCGGCAACCTGCGGATCAACCTTTCCTGGGAAATGCGCACTTCGGACACCGGCGGGTGGAACAAACAGGGCGGCGGCGGGCTGTTCAGCCGCCGGATGAACCTGTTCAAGCCGGAGATCGTGCAGGCGGCGGGGCCGGCGATGGTCAATGTCGACCTGGACCTGGCGTGCATGTACGAGCTCGCCGACGGGACGAAGGGCGTCGTCCAGCCGCTCGGCAACTTCCTGGGCGACCTGAACGAGCCGCCGTACGTCAAGCTCAGCGGCGACGACCGGTTCGGCGGCACCTCGGGCGAGACGATCTACATCAACTTCGACAAGCGGGACGAGTTCGTCCGGCTGCTGGTGTTCGTCTACATCTACGACGGCACACCCGCCTTCGACCGCACCCACGCCATGGTCACGCTCTTCCCCAGCTCGGGTCCGCGGATCGAGATCCCGCTGAGCGAGCGCGAGCCGCAGGCGCGGTCCTGTGCGGTGGTGCTGATCGAGAACCGCAAGGGTGAGCTGATGGTGCGGCGCGAGGTGAAGTACGTCTACGGGTTCCAGGCCGAGATAGACCGGCTGTACGGCTGGGGCCTGCAGTGGGGCCGGGGCTACAAGACCAAGGTGTGACGGCCCGCCGATGGCAGGACGCCGTCCCGGGCCGGTTCCGGGGCCGGCCCCGGCCCCCGGGCGGCGTCTAGCGGCGGCCGGTCTGGAACTGGGGGCCCTGGGGAGGCAGCACGAAGCCGGGGGAGGCCGCCACCGGCTGCGGGTACCCGTAGGCCGGTGCGGCGGGCTGGGGGCGCTGCTGCGGCGGCTGGGGGTACCCGTAGGCGGGCTGGGCCGGTACGTGGCCCGGAGCGGGCTCCGGGAGCGGATAGCCGTACGCGGAGGTGGCCTCGGGCTCCGGGACGGCGGGCGGCGCGTGCACGGGCCCGCGGGAGCCCGCGGCGGGGCCGGAGCCGGGGTCCGCGCCGGATTCCGCCTCGTCGTCGACGGCGATGCCGAATTCGGTGGCGAGGCCGACGAGGCCGGTCGCGTAGCCCTGGCCGAGCGCGCGGAACTTCCACGTGGTGTCGCGGCGGTACAGCTCGCCGCAGATCAGCGCGGTCTCGTCGCCGGTGTCGGGGGTGACGTCGAAGGTGGCCAGCGGGGCGGAGCCGGCGGCCGCACCGGTGTCGAAGAGCAGAACGTGCAGGTCGGGGACCTGCCCGAAGGAGCCGCCGTCGGCGGACGCGGCGATGACGACGCGGGCCACGGAGGCGTCCAGCGACGTCAGGTCCACCTCGACGGTGTCGGTGAGACCCTCGGCGACCCGCTTCTTGGGCAGGTGCCGGGCGAGCCCCGACGGATGCCTCGGCTCGTTGTAGAACACGAAGTCCGCATCGGAGCGGACCCGGCCGTCCGCGCCCAGCAGCAGGGCCGAGGCGTCGACGTCGGGGACACCGGCGCCGGGGCTCCAGCGCAGCACCGCCCTGATCCCCAGGACGTCCAGGGGGATGTTCGAGCCCTTCACCATCGCGTGCGTCATGGCGGTCATCCTGCCTTCCCGGGTGCGCGGGCCACAACGCAGGGGACTGGACGCGCCGTGAGCGGTCATACGACGGACGTGCGGGGGTTACCTGATTTTCACGCACGGGGGGAACGTCAGTCGTGTGACCGCACGTACGATAATCCGCCAGATGCTATTCGGTCAGCCATGCATAAAAGGGGGCATATGCGCCACTTCGGACACCTTGCGACGGACGTACGGAACGAACTGTTCCACCGCGAGCCGCAGGAATTCACCGCGGACTCTTCCGCCCACACGCTCTCCGTCGCCCTGGGCGCGACCCTCTACAGCCCGGCGACCCGGCCGCACCTGGCCGACGACGTACTGAAGCAGGCCGCGCACGGTGTCGTGTCCATGGTGCTGTGCCTGGAGGACTCGATAGACGACCGCGAGGTCGTCGACGCCGAGGCCAATCTGGTCCGGCAGTTCGCCGAGCTCGACCGGCGGCAGGGCGCCGGCGACCCTCCGCTGCTGTTCATCCGGGTCCGGACCCCGGCGCAGATCGTCGACCTGGTGCAACGGCTCGGTGACACCGTGCGACTGCTGTCCGGATTCGTACTGCCGAAGTTCACCGAGGAGAGCGGCGTCCCCTTCATGGAGGCGCTGGCCGTCGCGGAGTCCGCCTGCGGCCACCGGCTCTTCGCCATGCCGGTCCTGGAGTCCCCGCAGCTGATGCACCTGGAGAGCCGCGTCGAGACGCTCTCCGGGATCTACCGCACGGTCGACAAGTACCGGGACCGCGTGCTGGCGCTGCGGCTGGGCGTGACGGACTTCTGCTCCTCGTACGCGCTGCGCAGGGCGCCCGCGATGACGGCGTACGACGTACAGATCGTCGCCTCGGTGATCGCCGACGTCGTCAATGTCTTCGGCCGGGCCGACGGGACCGGGTTCACCGTGACCGGGCCGGTGTGGGAGTACTTCCGGCACCACGAGCGGATGTTCAAGCCGCAGCTGCGCCGCAGCCCCTTCACCCCGGAGGCGGAGGACCTGCGCACCGCGCTCATCGAGCACGACATGGACGGGCTGCTCCGCGAGATCGAGCTGGACCGGGCCAACGGCCTGCAGGGCAAGACCTGCATCCACCCCACCCATGTGTTCCCCGTGCACGCGCTGAACGTGGTCACGCACGAGGAGTACAGCGACGCCGCCGACATCCTCCACGAGGACCGCACCGGCGGCGGGGTCCTGCGCTCCTCGTACACGAACAAGATGAACGAGGTGAAGCCGCACCGGGCCTGGGCCGAGCGCACCATGCGCCGCGCCGAGATCTTCGGGGTGGCCCGCGCCGACATCGGCTTCGTGGAACTGCTCGCGGCCTGTCTGCCGTCCTGATCAACGCCGCGCCTGTTTTGCCGCACAGAAGTGAGAACCACCGCATGGCAGCAACACCGACATGGTCCGGCCAGTGGGTCGCCGACCGGCTGGACATCGCCCTCGAAGGGGAGGGGCTGAGCGAGCTGCTCGGGCTCGCGCTGCGGGACAACCCGAAGCGCGCGCACCTGCTGGTGTCGAACGTGCTGGGCAAGCACGTTCCCCAGCACCCCTTCGACGTCCACACCGCCGGGTACGGCCTCGGCCGCCGGGTGCGGGAGCTGCTCGGTGACGAGGAGGCCGCGCGGTCCGTCGTGCTCGGCTACGCGGAGACCGCGACGGGCCTGGGGCACGCGGTGGCCGACGGGGTCGCCCTCGCGCCGTATCTGCACTCGACGCGGCGCGTGGTCGCCGGGGTCGCGGCGGCCGGCGGCTTCGAGGAGGAGCACAGCCACGCGACCGGTCATCTGCTGCTGCCGGCGGATCCGGAGCTGCTGACCGGGGACGGGCCGCTGGTGCTGGTCGACGACGAGTTCTCGACCGGTCAGACCGTCCTCAACACGATCAGGGACCTGCACGCCCGCCACCCGCGCGCCCACTACGTGGTCGTCGCGCTCGTCGACATGCGGTCGGAGACGGACCGGGAGCGGCTGACGGAGTTCGCGGCCGGGCTCGGCGCGCGCATCGACCTGCTGTCGCTGGCGTCCGGCACGGTCCGGCTGCCGGAGGGCGTGCTGGAACGCGGCCAGGCGCTCGTCAGGGCGAGCGTCACCCCGCCGCCCGCGCCCGCGACGGCGTACGAGGCGGTCCGGGTGGACCTCGGCTGGCCCGAAGGGCTGCCGGACGGTGGACGGCACGGCTTCACGCCCGCGGACCGGGAGCGGCTGGAGGCGGCGCTGCCGTCGATGGCCGAGGCGGTCCGCCTGGCGCTCCCGGCGCAGGACCCGCGCCGCATCCTCGTCCTCGGCAACGAGGAGCTGATGTACGCGCCGCTGCGGCTCGCCCAGGAGATCCAGGACGGGACCGGTGCCGAGGTCCGGTTCTCCACCACCACCCGCTCGCCCGTGCTGGCCGTGGACGACCCCGGCTATGCGATCCGCAGCCGGATCGTCTTCCCCGCGCACGACGACCCCTCCGACGGGCCCGGCCCGCGCTACGCCTACAACGTCGCGGGCGGCGGCTTCGACGTGATCGTCGCCGTCGTGGACTCGGCGGGGGACACCCCGGCGCTGCACGCGCCCGACGGGCTGCTCGCGCATCTCGCGGCTCACACCGGGCAGGTACTGCTCGCGGTCGTGCCCGCGTACCAACCGAACGGACAGGTTCAGCAGATGGCCCAGACCCCCACGCTTCCCTCCCCCCTGCGCGGTCCGGCGTTCTCGTCGTACGCGGCGGACGAGGTCGGGTGGTTGCTGAAGGACCTGTCGGACGTCGAGCTGGAGGCGCCGACCGAGGAGCGCGAGGAGGCGATCCAGAGCGGTGGGGCGCACTACGCGGAGTCGCTGCCGGTGGAGTACCAGCCGAGCGAGGCGTACCAGGCGCTGTTCCGCGCCGCGCTGGACACCTCGGCCGACCGGATCGCGCGGGCGGTGGGCGCCGTCACCGAGCTGGTGCTCGCCGAGCGCGGCCCGGACGCCGTACTCGTCTCGCTGGCGCGCGCCGGCACCCCGGTCGGGGTGCTGATGCGCCGCTGGGCGCGGCACGCGCACGGCCTGGACCTGCCGCACTACGCCGTCTCGATCGTGCGCGGCCGGGGCATCGACACCACCGCGCTGCGCTGGCTGGCCGAGCACCACGACCCGGAGCAGGTCGTCTTCGTCGACGGCTGGACCGGCAAGGGCGCGATCACCCGGGAACTGGCCGAGGCCGTCAAGCCGTTCGGGAACTTCGACCCGGACATCGCCGTGCTCGCGGACCCGGGCGGCTGCGTGGGCACCTACGGCACCCGTGACGACTTCCTCATCCCCTCCGCCTGCCTCAACTCCACCGTCTCCGGGCTCATCTCGCGCACCGTGCTGCGCGCGGACCTGAACGGGCCCGACGAGTTCCACGGCGGGAAGTTCTACCAGGAGCTGGCCGGCGCGGATGTCTCCGGGCTCTTCCTGGACACGGTGACGGCCCGCTTCGACGACGTCGCCGACGCGGTCGCCGAGGACGTGAAGGCACTGCGGTCGCAGGACCGCAGCCCCACCTGGGAGGGCTGGGCCGCCGTCGAGCGGATCAGCGAGGAGTACGGCATCGGGGACGTGAACCTCGTCAAGCCCGGTGTCGGCGAGACGACGCGGGTGCTGCTGCGCCGCGTCCCGTGGAAGATCCTGGCGCAGCGCGGCGCCGGCGCGGACCTGGACCACGTCCGGCTGCTCGCCGAGCAGCGCGGGGTGCCGGTGGAGGAGGTGGACGGGCTGCCGTACTCGTGTGTCGGCCTGATCCACCCGCGGTTCACCAGAGGCGCCACCGGTACCGACGGCAAGGCGGTCGCCCGATGAGCGCCGGATTCCGTACCCTCGCCGCCAGCGACCTGGACCGGACGCTGATCTACTCCTCGGCCGCGCTCGCGCTCGGCATGCCCGACGAGCAGGCGCCGCGGCTGCTCTGCGTCGAGGTGCACGAGGCGAAGCCGCTGTCGTTCATGACGGAGACGGCCGCCGCGCTGGTGCAGCGGCTGGCCGCCGAGGCGGAGTTCGTGCCGGCCACCACCCGGACGCGCAAGCAGTACCGGCGGATCAGCCTGCCGGGCCCGGTACCGCGCTTCGCGATCTGCGCGAACGGCGGCCATCTGCTGGTCGACGGCCGCACCGACCAGGACTGGAACGCCGAGATGCGCCGCCGCCTCGCGGACGGTTCGGTGCCGCTGGCCGAGGTGCGCGCGCACCTGGCGCGGGTGACGGACCCGGCGTGGCTGCGCAAGGAGCGGGTGGCCGAGGACCTGTTCGCGTATCTCGTGGTGGAGCGGTCGCTGCTGCCCGAGAACTTCGTGAAGGACCTCACCGAGTGGGCCGACAGCCGCGGCTGGACGGTGTCGCTGCAGGGCCGGAAGATCTACACGGTCCCCAAGCCGCTGCGCAAGAGCGCGGCGCTCGAGGAGGTCGTCCGGCGGACCGGTGCCGACCAGGTGCTGGCCGCGGGCGACTCCCTCCTGGACGCCGATCTGCTGATGGCCGCCGACGCCGGCTGGCAGCCGGGGCACGGCGAACTGGCGGACAGCGGCTGGCGGGCGCCGCATGTGACGCCGCTCGCCACGGTGGGTGTCGCTGCGGGCGAGGAGATCCTGCGGCGGATGCTCGCGCAGGTCGCGGCCGGCGCGGAGGACGGTGCCGCGGCCGCCTGACACCGCTCTCGGCGTAGGCCGTTGGTCACTCCCTGGTGGTGACCACCCGGTTGCAGTTGGCGCGGGCGGCCTCGACCCGGTCCGCGTTGGGGCGCTCGCTGGACGCTATGAAGGCGTGCGCCTCGGGTTCGCTGCGCCCGCCGCGGATGTGGCGGCGCAGCAGCCGGCGCTCGCGTACCGCCTGCGGGGCGTCGACGAACCACAGTTCGTCGAGCAGATCGCGTACCGCCTCCCAGCCCGGCCCGTCGTCGGCCAGGTAGTTCCCCTCCGTGACGATCAGCCGCACCTGCGGGAGGACGACCAGGCCCGCGGCGATCGGCTCCTCCAGCCGGCGGTCGAACTCGGGGACGTAGACGGGGCGTTCATGGCTGGAGCGCAGCCGGCGCAGCAGCTGGACGTAGCCGTCGACGTCGAAGGTGTCGGGCGCGCCCTTGCGGCCGGCCCGGCCCAGCCGTGCCAACTGGGCGTTGGACAGATGGAAACCGTCCATCGGGACGTACGCCGCCATGTCCGCGCCGAGCCGCGCGTTGACCCCGCCGACCAGCCGGCGGGCGAGGGTGGACTTGCCCGCGGCGGGCGCGCCCGCCATCCCCAGCAGGGCCCTGCGGCCTGGAATGCTGGGCACAAGGGCGATGGCGTCATCGACGAGCATGCCCGTCACCTTAAGCGTCCATCCGAGGAGAAGCCTTGTACGAGACGAAGAATCCGCAGCTCACCCCCGAGCTGTACGCATATGTACTCGCGCACAACCCGCCGCTCGACCCGGTGCAGCGGGAACTCGTCGAGCTCACCCACACCCGGCTCGCGGATGTCTCAGGACTGCAGACCGCGGAGGAGCAGGGCCCGCTGCTCGCCTTCCTGGTGCGGCTGGTCGGGGCCCGCCGCATCGTCGAGGTCGGCACGTTCACCGGGTTCTCCACTCTGTCGATGGCCCAGGCGATGCCGGCGGACGGACAGCTCATCGCCTGTGACGTCTCCGAGGAGTGGACGGCCGTCGGCCGCGAGGCCTGGGCGAAGGCGGGCGTGGCGGACCGGATCGACCTGCGGATCGCTCCGGCACTGGACACGCTGCGCGCGCTGCCCGAGGGGCCGTGGATCGACTTCGTCTTCCTCGACGCGGACAAGGTCAGCTACGTCGCGTACTGGGAGGAGCTGGTGCCGCGGATGAACCCCGGCGGCCTGATCGTCGCCGACAACACGCTCTTCCACGGTGCGGTCGCCGATCCGGCCGTCGAGGGCCCCGCGGCGGCCATCCGCGCCTTCAACGACCGGGTGCGCTCGGACGACCGGATGGACGACGTACTGCTCACCGTCGCGGACGGCCTCACCATCGCCCGCCGGCGGTAGCTCATCCCGGGCGTTCCGGCGACCGGTGCCAGGGCCTGTCCGGCGGATCCTAATGCTGAGGCAGCCCGCGAGGCGGGGTCCGGCGGGCGGCCGCAGCCGCTCGTGCCGCCGCCTCGCGCGCCGCCGCTTCGGGGTGGCGCTGTCGCCAGTACGGGTTGTCGTGCGGGAGGCCGCCGGTGACGCGGCCGTACATGCCGAACATGAGGAGCATGATGCCGACGACGAAGCTGAAGATCACGTTGGGCATCTCGAACGCCAGGAAGTTGTGGCTGCTGTCCAGCAGGGCGAGATTCACGAAGCCGCTGAGGATGAACAGGGTCCCGAGGACCATGTTCAGGTTCGAGGCGATGTTCCCGCCGATGACCATGCCCGCGAAGAGCAGCAGTCCGACGGCGATCGACAGGACACTCAGCGTGCCGTTGGTGTTGAGTCCAGCCACCGTGTCACCGTGGGTGTCCAGGAACGGGACCTGGTTCAGCAGCCCCAGGATGCCGAAGACCAGCAGCACCAGCCCCGTGAGGCCCGCGCCGACGCGGTAGACCTGGCTCAGCCGGTGATCAGCGGGCAGATGCTCGTCGAGTCGTATGACCATGAGCGGCCTCCTTGGCGGAAGCGGGGGCAAGCGGAACCACATGCCCCACTTAACTCAAGCATCCTCCCGGCGGGCCTCTTCATCAACTGTTCCGCCGGCTGCCGCCCGGTCCGCGACGAGGGAGCGCAGCAGCGCGGGCCCCGCCTGCTCCAGGCTGCGCAGCACCGTCCGGCCCGGTGCGGGCAGGATCGGCACGACGGACGGCACGGCCAGCACCTGGCACCCCGCGGCCTCGGCGGAGGCCACCCCGGTGGGGGTGTCCTCCACGGCGACGCAGCGGGCCGGATCGGCGCCGAGCAGCCGGGCGGCGGCCAGATACGGGTCCGGAGCGGGCTTGGTGCGGGGGGTGTCGTCGGCGGTGACGGAGACCGCGAAGTTCTCCCGGCCGAGCACGTCGAGCACCAGCTCCACGACGCGCCGCGGCGAGGCGGACACCAGCGCCGTCGTCACCCCCTCCGCGCGCAGCCGGGCCAGCAGCACGGTCGCACCGGGGCGCGGCCGTACCTCGCGGGCCACCAGCTCGGCGAAGCGGGCGTCCAGCTCCGCCGCCAGGTGCTCACGGGTGCGGGCGGTCCCGGTGGCCGTGAGCAGATGGCCGGTGGTGTGGTCGACGGACCGGCCCAGCACGTCGGGGACGTCCGCGTCGGTCAGCGTGTAGCCGAGCGCCGACGCGGTCTCGGCGACCGTGTCCCACCACACCCCCTCGGTGTCGACCAGCGTGCCGTCCATGTCGAAGAGCACCGCCTGAAGCGTCACGCGGTGGGTCCGTCGACGAGCACGGGGCGCTGCGGGAGGGTCACGGTGACGGTCGCGCCGGCCGGCAGGGTGGCCGCGCGGTGGCTGGGCACGTCCGCTTTGACGGTCGCGCCGTCCGGCAGCGACAGGGTGAGACGGGTGACCGAGCCGTGGAAGGCGGCGGTGAGCACCCGGGAGCGACCCTCGCCGTCGGCGGTGGCCTCCAGGGCCTCCGGCCGGACCAGGACGTCCACCGGGCCCTGCGCCGGGGCGGCGCCGCGCACCGGCAGCCGCTGTCCGAGCACCTCCACGTCACCGTCCGCCATGACGCCCGGCAGCCGGTTCATGGTGCCGACGAACTCGGCGACGAACGCCGTCGCGGGCGTGTCGTACAGCTCGGCGGGGGCCGCGACCTGCTCCAGCCGGCCGTCGCGCATCACCGCGACCCGGTCGGCCGTCGACAGCGCCTCCTCCTGGTCGTGCGTGACGAAGACGGTGGTGATCCGCAGCTCCTGCTGCAGCCGCCTGATCTCCTCGCGCAGCGTCACCCGGACCTTGGCGTCCAGCGCGGACAGCGGTTCGTCCAGCAGCAGCACCTTGGGCCGCAGCGCCAGCGCGCGGGCGAGCGCCACGCGCTGCTGCTGGCCGCCGGAGAGCTGGTGCGGGAAGCGGTCGGCGTGCTGCGGCAGCCCGACCAGCTCCAGCAGTTCATGGGCGCGCTTCCGGCGCTCGGCGGCGCCGGTCCGCCGCATCTTCAGGCCGAACGCGACGTTGTCGGCGGCCGTCAGGTGCGGGAAGAGGCTGTACGACTGGAAGACCATCCCGGCGTCGCGGCGGTGCGCGGGCACCCCGCTGATGTCCTGGCCGTCGACCAGGACCTGGCCGGAGTCGGGACGTTCGAAGCCGGCCAGCATCCGCAGCGCGGTGGTCTTGCCGCAGCCGGACGGGCCGAGCAGCGCGAGCAGCTCACCGGGACGGGCGGTCAGGTCCAGGCCGTCGAGCGCCACGGTGGCGCCGAACGACTTGCTGAGCGCGCGGAACTCGACGGTGGTGGCCGTCGAGGAGTCCGCGGGGTCCGGGGCGGACGTGGTGGCCTTGGTGGAAGCCGTGGCGGCGGTCATGCCACCTCCTGTGCGATGGGTGCGGGAGCGGCCGCGTCGCGGCCGGCCCGGCGGGAGCGGGACAGGGAACGGGACCGGTCGCGGGGCCGGCCCAGGGCGGCGAACACCAGCAGCAGCATCCAGGTGACCACCAGGCTCAGCACCGAGACGGCCACCGACAACTGCGCCTGGTTGCCTCCGGTGTTGACGATCCATACCGCGAACGGCTGGTACCCGAGCAGGGCGCCGACGGTGTACTCGCCGAGAACCAGCGCGAGGGTGAGGAAGGACGCGTTCAGCAGCGCGCCGCGCAGGTTGGGCAGCACCACCTGCAGGACGGCCCGCGGAGCGCTCGCGCCGCAGCTGCGAGCGGCCTCCACCAGGACGCGGACGTCGACCGCGCGCAGCCCGGAGTCCAGCGCCCGGTAGGCGAGCGGCAGCGCCATCACCGTGTAGGCGAGGACCAGGACGAACGGGAACCGCTTGTCCTGCACGGCGGTGAACGTCTGGAACAGCGGGGTGCGGGACAGGTGTTCCGGGCCCCAGCGCAGCACGCTGCTGTAGCCGGAGACCAGCGCCACCGACGGGACCACCAGCGGCAGCGAGCAGATGATCTCCAGGACCGGCCGCAGCCGGGGAGCGCCGAGGCGCACCGCGACGAGCGCCGGGACCAGCAGCACCATCACCAGGACGATGGTCGCGGCGGCCAGCTCCAGGGTGAGCAGCAGGCTGTCGGTGAAGCCGTCCGCGCTGACGATGCCGCTGTACGCGTCCAGGGTGAAGCCCTGGCCCGGGACGTCCACGGTGAAGATCACCGAGGCGGCCACCGGGACCAGGAAGTACAGGCCGGCCAGCAGGCCGACGGCGCCGCGCCACAGCGGCTTGCGGGTCAGTCGAGCCATCGTGCGCTCCTTCGCTGGAGGGGGACGTAGACCGCCATGACGAGCCCGGCGACCACGACCATGTCCAGGCTGAGCGCGAGCGCGATGTTGCCCTGGCCGACCAGGACGTTGCCGGACAGCGCGTCGGCGATCTGCACGGTGATCAGCGGCACCGAGCCGCTGCCCAGCGCGGCGGCCGTGGCGTAGGCGGCGAAGGCGCTGCCGAAGAGCAGCACGTAGCCGCCGAGCAGGGACGGGGCCAGCACCGGGAGCGCGACGTACCGCCAGTACTGGAAGCCGGTGGCGCCGTTGTTCTGCGCGGCCTCGCGCCACTGCTTGCGCAGGCCCTCCAGCGCCGGGGTGATGGCCAGGACCATCAGCGGCAGCAGGAAGTAGAGGTAGACGATGACCAGGCCCCAGAACGTGTACAGGCTCCAGCCGGCACCGGTCAGGCCCAGGTGCTCGGTGAGGACGCCCGCGTTGCCGAGGGTGGCGATGAAGGCGAAGGCGAGCGGTACCCCGCCGAAGTTGGCGAGCACGCCGGACGCCGCGAGGACACCCTCGCGCAGGGCGCGGTGACGCGAGGTCACCACGGCCTGCGCGAGGGGGAGTCCGAGCACGGCGGCGAGCAGTGCGGACAGCGCCGACAGCTTGACGCTGCTGACCAGCCCGGTGAGGTAGGCGCCCTGCACGGAGTCCGTGAGGTTCGCCGTCGTCCACTGCGCGCCGCCGGGCGCGTCACTCGACGTACTGAAGGCACCGGTCAGCATGGCGACGGCGGGCAGGCCGAACGCCACCAGCATGAACAGCACGAGTGGCAGCGCCGCCAGCATGCCGGCCGGCGCCTTGGTCCTCAGGGTCATCAGGCGACGGCCTTGGCCCAGCCCTGGGTGACGGTCTTCTTGGCCGCGTCCACCTGCGGGGGCGTCGGGAAGGCCGGGGTGCCGGCGACGGCCGGCAGCTTGGCGGCGGCAGCGGCGTCGAGCGTGCCGGCCTGCTTGAGGGCGTCCATCAGCACGGGACGGGCGTAGCCCTTGAGCCACAGGTTCTGGCCCTCGGCGCTGTACAGGTACTCCTCCCACAGGCGGGCGGCGGCCGGGTGCGGCGCGTCCTTGTTCACGGCCTGCGCGTAGTACTGGGCGTAGACGCCGTCGCTGGGGATGGCGACCTTCCAGTCCACGTTCTTCGTCTTGAACTCGTCGGTGTAACCCGCGTTGAGGTAGTCCCAGTCGATGCTGATCGGTGTCTCGCCCTTCTGGACGGTCGCCGGGGTGGACTCCACCGGGTTGTAGTTGCCCGACTTCTTCAGCTGCCCGAAGAAGTCCAGACCGGGCTGGATGTTGTCGAACGAGCCCTTGTTGGCGATGGCCGCCGCGTAGACGCCGCCGAAGGCCGAACCGGACTTCGTCGGGTTGCCGTTCAGCGCCACCTGGCCCTTGTACTGCGGCTTGAGGAGGTCCGCGAAGGTCGAGGGGCACTCCTTGACGCGCTTGGCGTCGCAGCCGATCGAGACGTAGCCGCCGTAGTCGTAGTACCAGCGCGCCTGTGCGTCCTTCTGCGCCGCCGGGATCTTCTCGTAGTCCGCGACCTTGTACGAGGCGAACAGGCCCTGCGAGGCGCCGCTCAGCGCGAAGGCGCTGCCGAGGTCGACGACGTCGGGGGCGCGGTCCTGGCCCTTGCGGGTGCTGATCGCGGAGATCTCGATCTGGCTGGAGGCGTCGGGGTTCTCGACCTCGACCTTGATGCCGTACTTCTTGCTGAAGCCGTCGATGAGCGCGCCGTAGTTGGCCCAGTCGCGCGGCAGGGCGATCGCGTTGAGCTTGCCCTCCTTCTTCGCGGCGGCGACCAGGGCGTCCATCCCGCCGAACTCGGCGGCGGAGGTGGCGGTGGCGGCACTCTTCTTGCCGTCGGCCGCCGTGCTCTCGGTGGGTGCGGCGCCGCAGGCACTGAGGCCGAGCGCAGCTATGGCGAGGACACCTGCGAGGCCGGCGGCCCGGGGGCGGGGCAGAATCACGAGACTCTCCATGGGGACGGGAGATAGCCAGGGTTGGCTGTACAACTCGAACAATGACGACCTCAGTACGCCGCAGTCCAGTGTCCGGCGGATGAACGCGCCACTGCGTTCCGGTGTCGGCCGCGGGAATGACGCGGTTGCCCCGGAATCGGCGGTTGATTCGGCGGTTAGGGTCGGAGTGTGGTCCGTCGGTGGGCCGTCCGTGGGTGATCCGGCGGACAGGATCTAGGCTCGGTCGCCGGAGCAGTGATCGACGTGGGGGAGCAGCGTGGCGGACGGCCGGCAGACGATGTACCGGAAGGTGGCCGCCGACCTCCGGCAGGCCATCGCCGACGGCGCCTACGGGTCCGGCGGCCGACTGCCGGCCGAGGGCGAACTCGCCACCCGCTACGGCGTCTCGCGCGGCACCGTGCGCCAGGCCCTGGCCGTACTGCGGGCCGACGGACTGGTCACCTCCAGGCGCGGCACCCGCCGCGTCGTGCTGGGCACCGCCCGGGTGCAGAGCTTCGGCGAGCTGCTCAGCTTCACCCGCTGGGCCCGCTCCATCGGCGAGGAGCCCGGCGGCCGGGTGGTGGAGATCATCCGCAGTCCCGCCGACGAGGTCGAACGTGAACAACTCCGGCTGGAACCGGACGCCGAGGTCTACCGCGTGCTGCGGGTCCGCACCCTGTCCGGCGTCCCGGTGATGGTGGAGCGCACCGTCTACCCCGAGCACATAGGCGCCCTCGTCGAGGCGCTGGACCCGCACGCGGTCTCGCACACCGTGCCGCTCCAGGAGCAGGGCGTGCTGTTCACCGACGCCCACCACACCATCGACCTGGCCCTCGCCGACGCCGACGACGCCCGGCTGCTCGGCTGCCTGGTGGGCGATCCGCTGCTGCGTGAGCGGCGCCGCACCACCGATCCGGCGGGTTCCCCGGTGGAGTGGTCGCAGGACCGCTACCTGCCGGGAACGGTGGCCTTCACCGTCCACAACTCGACGGCGGTCACCTCACTGTCCCGTCGCACGGGAATCTGACGAAACGTCTGTCTCCGGTCTTCCCCTGTTCATGTGCGGCTGTCATCATCCTACTCGCCAGTAACCGCGAGTAACCCCCCGCACCTCTCTGACCAGGAGGCACCGTGTCCGCCCTCTCCCGCCTGCCCGGAACCGGCATGTCCCGCCGCACGCTGCTCGGTTCGGCCGTCGCCACCGGCGCGGCCATCGGCACCGGCGTCCTGCCCGCCGGCCTGCAGCAGGCGCTGGCCGAGCCCGCACGACAGGGCACGCTGGACGATGTCGAACACGTCGTGGTCCTGATGCAGGAGAACCGCTCCTTCGACCACTACTTCGGCACCCTGAGCGGCGCCCGCGGCTACGGCGACAGCTCGCTGCTCCGCTTCCCGAACGGCTCCGACGTGCTGCACCAGCGGCTGCTCGGCTCCGTCGGCGGCACCAGCCTGCTGCCCTGGCACCTGGACACCGCCACCTCCGACGCCCAGCGGATCTTCGACCTGGACCACTCCTGGGACGGCACCCACAGCGCCTGGGCCAACGGCCAGTACAACAACTGGATCCCCGCCAAGTCCTGGTACACGATGGGCTACTACCGGCGCCAGGACATCCCTTTCCAGTACGCGCTCGCCGATGCCTTCACCCTCTGCGACCAGTACTTCTGTTCCACCATGGCGTCCACCAACCCCAACCGCCTCTACCTGTGGTCCGGGACGGTCGACCCGCGCGGCACCGCCGGCGGCCCGGTCGTCGACAACAGCGAGAAGGGCTACACCTGGACGACCTATCCGGAGCGGCTGCAGGCAGCGGGCATCTCCTGGAAGGTCTACCAGCAGGAGGACAACTACGACGACAACGCCCTGGCCTGGTTCAGGCAGTACCAGAACGCCTCCAAGGACTCCCCGCTCTACGTGAACGGCATGGTCAAGCGCGGTGCGGACGACTTCGCCCAGGACGTGGCCAACGGGAAACTGCCCGCTGTCAGCTGGGTGGTGGCCCCCACCGACCAGTCGGAGCACCCCAACCACCCGCCGGCCCAGGGCGCCGACTTCACCTCCTCCTACGTGCTGGAGGCGCTCGCCGCCCACCCCGAGGTCTGGGCCAAGACCGTCGTCCTGCTCAACTACGACGAGAACGACGGCTTCTTCGACCACGTCATCCCGCCGGCCGCCCCCGCCGGCACCCCGGACGAGTTCATCAACGGCGCGCCCATCGGGCTCGGCCCGCGCGTCCCGATGATCGTCATATCGCCCTGGAGCCGCGGCGGCCGCATCAACTCCGAGGTCTTCGACCACACGTCGGTCCTGCGGTTCCTGGAGAACTGGACGGGGGTGCGCGAGCCCAACATCTCCGCCTGGCGCCGTACCGTCTGCGGCGACCTGATGTCGGCGTTCGACTTCCGGACGTCCACCACGACGTTCCCCGCCCTGCCCGACACCAAGAAGCTCCTGGCGGACCTGGCCGAGCAGCACAAGAAGGTGCTCCCGCCGCTCTTCCCGCCGGTGGTCCAGCACTTCCCCGAGGTGGAGCCGGGCGACCGTCCGGCGCTGCCCACCGGCTACCGCTTCGGCTCGTCCTCGCGGACCGACACCGCCAAGGGCCTGATCTGGATCACCGTGGAAAACCTCGGCTCCCTCGGCGCCGGCCTGTCGATGTACACCGTCAACCACCGCAAGTTCGGCGCCTGGCGCTACACGCTGCCCGTGGGCGGCAGCATCACGGACTACTTCAGCGCCCAGGCCGTCAGCGGCGGCCCGTACGACATCGACACCCATGGCCCGGACGGATTCCTGCGCGGCTACAAGGGCGACGTCCGCACCTGGACCAACCCGGCGAAGGCGCACCCGGAGGTCTCGGCGGTCGAGGCGCCGGACGGCGTCCACCTCAAGCTCTCCAACGCGGGTGGAAAGCCCGCGGTGTTCACCTTCCCGGGCCACCAGGTGACGGTCGCGCCGGGCGCCTCGGCGACCGCGGTCGTCCCGTCCGCCACCGCACGCCGCTACGACTTCACGGTGACGGCGGACACCGGCGACGGCTTCGAGCGCCGCTTCGCGGGACGGCTGCAGCCGTAGGGAGCGACGGCCGGAGGGGGAGTGCCGGGGTGTCCCCGCAGGGCGACGAACGAATACGGCGCGAGGTTTGCAGCCGGCACGCGCGTTCGTCGCCCGAGGAGATACCCCGGCGATCCCACGACTCGTCCGGGCACTACCGCAACAACCGAGCCAGCAGCGGCCGGTAGTGAGTGAACCCAGCAACCGAAGCCACCCGCACGTCCTTGGCCCCTTCGTCCCACCGCCGAAGCCGCACAGCATCCACCCCGAACGCCTCAGCCTCGAACGACCGCACCTCGCTCTGCGACATCGGCCCGCCCTGGACCCGCAGCGTGTGGACCGAGGCCTCGGACAGCCGCCCGAAGTACTCCGGCTCCACCGCGCACAGATACCGCTTGGCGGCGACGTGCAGCCGCACCGGCTCCGTCACCTCAGGTCCGAACCACCGCGCCAGCCACTCCGCGCCCGTGTGGCTGTGACGGTTGTCGGTCCCGGCCATCAGGTCCGCGCCGGTCACCGCCCCGTGGAAGTGACCCACGTCGTGCAGCAGCGCCGCGGCGACGAGAGCGGGCGCGGCGCCCGCGGCCTCCGCGAGGGAAGCGGCCTGCAGCATGTGCTGGGCCTGGGTGACGTCCTCGCCCAGGTACTGCTCGGCGCCCGCGCCGTCGAAGAGGTCGGCCAGCTCGTCGAGCGGCCGCTCCCGGCGCAGCACGGCGAGCGTGCTCGCGAGCCCGTCGAGGTCGGCGTAGCAGCCCTGCAGATGACGCTCACCGCTCTCGGCGAACGCGGTACGGGCGTGCAGCAGACGGGTGTTGTCGAAGACGAGACAGTCGCCGGGAGCCAGCCGGAAGTCGAGCCGCAGCTCCGCGCGCACCAGCAGCTCACCGAAGGCCCGGTAGGCGCGGTAGAAGGAGTCCAGCGCCTCCCGCGACAGCCGCAGCGTCCCGATGGAGCGGTTGTTGAAGCGGACCTCACGGATCCGCCCGAGCGGGTCCACGTCGATCAGCGGCCGGTCGGCGCGCAGCGCGGTGCGGGCGTCGTCGAAGCGGAAGGGCACCAGGGTGCGGGTCAGCACCTCGAACGCGGCCGGGTCCTCGGTGCGCAGCAGCGCGGCGGCGGCGAAGCCGTCGACCAGCCCCGAGTCGCCGCCGACGGCGGCGTTCGTCAGACAGTGCAGCAGCTGCAGGGTCGGTACGGGGTCGCGGTACGGGTTGTCGGTGTGCGGGGTGATCGCCGCGCCGGTGAAGGCGAGGTTGTTCGGGTCCGCCTCGACGCGCACGTCGAACAGCGTGCCGTAGTTCGTCTCGCGGACATGGCCGAACGTCCCGGCGACGGCCAGCACCTGCCGCTCCGTGCGGGGCACGTCCCGCAGCAGGGCGAAGCCGAGCCGCTGGACGGACTCCAGCACCCGTATCCGCTCGGCCGGGTCGGCGAGATACGCCTCCCAGCCGGCCTCGGGCAGCCGCCCGTCCAGATCGGCGGCGCACCACAGCTGCTTGCCGGCCTCGGTACGGCCGTCGCCGCTGTCCCCGCTGCCGTCGCCGGGGTCGGGGTCGGCCGAGGCGAGCCACGCCGTCCCGTAGACGGACCGGTGGCCGTCGGGGAGCCACTCCACCTCGAACGCGAGCTCACCGGCCCGCACCTCGCCGACCGCCAAGTCCGTTGGCAGATCGGTGATCTGGAAGAGCTTCTGGCCGTTGCGCGGATCGCGGCACTGGGCGCAGCGGCAGTTGTCCCGCAGCCAGGCCGCCGGGAGACGGGTCAGGTCCATACGGTCCTCCATAAGTTGTCTAGCCAACTTTAGAAGGGAACCTCGCACGCGGTCATGAGGACCGACGGACGGCCACATGTCGCGAGGATGAACACCTGGTCCCGGCGCGGGACGGCGCGGAGCGTCAGCTGCAGCAGCCGCCTCCGCAGCACCCACCGCCACCGCCACCGCCGCCACCCGACGCGGGAGCGGCGGCGCTGCCGCCCACGGCGACGGCCGACAGCAGCTTCACCGTGTCGTCATGCCCCTCGGGGCAGCTCGCGGGGTCGGAGGACTCGGCCATCGGCCGGTTCAGCTCGAAAGTGGTACCGCAGGACCGGCAGCGAAACTCGTATCGGGGCATGCGACGAAGAATAGCCCCGCCGGCCGACCGCCCCGCGGAGCGTCAGCGCCCCTGCGCCCGGTCCTCACGGATGTTCGCGACGACCCGGTTCACGGTCTCCCGCACCGCCGCCGTCTCCGTCAGGAAGGCCCAGTAGTCCGGATGCCGCCCGTCCAGCGCGGTGAGCGCCCGGTCCAGCCGCGCCACCGCGTCGTCCAGCGGCCGGGCATGCCGGGGCTCGGGCGTCGTCCGGCCCTGCATCGCCAGCCGCTGCGCGTCCCGGATGGCGAACCGGGTCCTCTCGACCTCGGCCTTCGGATCCTTGCTGACCTCGTTCAGCCGGCGCAGCCGGTCACCGGCCGCGGACACCGACCCGTCCACGTCGTCCAGCAGCGCCCGGACCGTGCTCAGCCGGGACGTCGCGTCGGCCCAGCGCTGCTCGTCGCGCGCCTTGGCGGCCTCCGCGAGCTTGGCGCTCGCCTGCGCCACGGCGGTCTCCGCCTGCGCCGGCACCTGCTGCAGGTCCTGCCAGCACGCCAGCGAGAAACGCCGCCGCAGCTCACTGAGGACCGGCTCGACGCCGCCGGCCCGGGTGGCCAGCGCCTCGACGCGGGTGCGCAGGCTGACCAGCCGCTTGTCGATCTCCTTCGCCTGCTCAGGAAGCCGGGACGCCTCCGCCCGGATCGCCTCCGCACGGCGCTGCACGTCCTCCGCGCGCGCCAGCGTCTCCGGCACGCCGTGCGTCCCGGCCCCCTGGTTCAGCTTCGTGAGTTCCGGCGAGAGCGCCGCCAGCCGCGAGGCCAGCTCGTCGCCCTTCAGCCCGGCGGCGCGCACCGCGTCCAGCGCGTTGCTCGCCGCCAACAACCCCTGCCGCGCCCGCTCCACCGCCGGCGCCAGCCGGGCCAGCTGCGTCTCGGCCTTCCCCAGCAGCGGCGCGAGGCTCGCGGCGAACCGCTCCAGGTCCGCCTTGGCCCGGTCGAGGTCGTCCTTCGCCTTCGTCAGCTCGTTGCGGGCCCGGGTGGCGGTCGCCGTGTCCAGCTCGTCACGGTCCAGGTCATGGGCGTCGACGGTGGCGATGTACGCCCCGCTGACCTGGTCGATCTGCTCGCCGAGCGCCCGGAACCCGGCCAGCGCGCGCTGCGCGGCCGGCGAGTTGTCGACGGCGCTGATGGTCTCTATCGACAGGTCCAGGTCCCGTTGGGCGGTGTCCAGCTCGTAGAAGGCCTGGGAGGCGGCGTCCTTCGCGGCCTGGGCATCAGCGCGCAGATTGTCGCCGCGCCGCCACCACGAGCGTGCCGTCGTCACAGTGACTCTCTCCCGCAGGTCCGCCGCTGGTGTCTGTCGGCTCCAGTCTCCCACCTGACCAAGACGAATACACGGCCCGGGGCGGTTGCACGGACACGTGACCGAACGCCGGGCCATGCTTTACCCGCCCTTGGTATCCGGTTGGGGAGCACGGGGTTCGGCGATGTAATCTGTCACTTCACGTTCCGAGGGCGTGTAGCTCAGTGGTAGAGCAGCGCCTTTACACGGCGCTGGTCGGCGGTTCGAACCCGTCCACGCCCACCGCTCGATCCATCCGGGAGCCCCCGGCCAGCCATGGCCGGGGGCTCCCGGCGTTCCCGGGGCCGGTGCCGCGGGCCCGCCCCCGGTCGCGCACCAGGTCGGGAGCCCTGAGGCTGGAAGCCGTACGGTCCGGCGTCCGCCGGTGGCCGGCGGCTTCAGGAGGAGTCATGGCGGGTATCCAGCCGTTCACGCGGGAGGACTACGCGGCCCGGATGGCACGGGCCGCGGAGGCGGCGGCCGCGGCGGGGCTGGCCGGTGTGGTCGTGACCCCCGGCCCGGACCTGGTCTATCTGTGCGGGTACCAGCCGACGGCGATCACCGAGCGGCTGACGATGCTCGTGCTGTCCGCCGGCGAGGAGCCGCAGATGCTGGTGCCGGTCCTGGAGCGGCCGGACGCCGAGACGGCGGAGGGCGCGGGGGCGGTCCTGCTGACGGACTGGACCGACGGGCAGGACCCCTACAACGCGGCGATCAGTCTGCTGCGGCCCGAGGGGCGTTACGGGATCTCCGATTCGGCGTGGGCGATGCACCTGCTGGGCTTCCAGCGGACGCTGCCCGGTAGGGCGTACGCGTCGCTGACCGATGTGCTGCCGATGCTGCGGGCGGTCAAGGACGAGCACGAGCTGGCGCGGCTGGCGGCGGCCGGAGCGGCGGCGGACGCCGCGTACGGGGACATCCTGAAGGTGCGGTTCGCGGGCCGCCGGGAGACCGAGGTGGCGGGCGACCTCGCGGATCTGCTGATCTCGTACGGGCACAGCCAGGTCGACTTCACCGTCGTGGGCTCCGGGCCGAACGGCGCCAACCCGCATCACGAGGCGGGGGAGCGGACCATCGCCGAGGGCGACATGGTGGTGCTGGACTTCGGCGGCCTGAAGGACGGCTACGGCTCCGACACCACGCGCACGGTGCACGTCGGCGAGCCCTCGGACGAGGAGCGGAAGGTGCACGACATCGTGCGCGAGGCCCAGCAGACGGCCTTCGAGGCGGTCCGGCCCGGTATCGCCTGCCAGGAGATCGACCGGGTGGCCCGCAAGGTCATCACGGACGCGGGGTACGGCGAGTACTTCATCCACCGGGTCGGCCACGGCATCGGTGTGACGACGCACGAGCCGCCCTACATGGTGGAGGGCGAGGAGCGGCCGATCGTGCCGGGGATGTGCTTCTCGATCGAGCCCGGCATCTATCTGCCGGGGCGCTTCGGGGTCCGGATCGAGGACATCGTGACATGCACCGAGGAGGGCGGTCGGCGGCTCAACGGCACCCCCCACGAGATGCGCCTTGTCGGCTGATATTCGAACTGGTGCGAGGTTTAACGACCTTGCGTTGATTCGTTCGGGGGAACAGGTTCGAACTGGGGCCTGGTCGCGGTTCGCGCGGCCTCAAGATCTGTCCTGTGAGTAATCGGTGGGGAAGGGCCGCCCTGCGAGGAGCAGTGGTGGCGGCGGGGACCGCCCTGTGCGGTTCGGGGTTGCTGGTACCGGTCGCGGTCGCCGGCGAGGACTGTCCAGGGCCGGTCACGGTCCAGGTGGAGCACGGCTCGGTGCACGTCTGCGTCCAGGCTCCCGACAGCCATGGACACGGGCCCGGCGACGAGGACGGCGTCGAGGACGGCGTCGAGGACGGGCACGGCCACGGCCACGGCCACGGATACTGGCACTGGGGTTGGCACCACTGCCACTGCTACTGGCACTGGCACGGGGGCCATCCGTCGTGTCCTGAACCGACTCCGACGCCGACTCCCACCCCCACACCGACCCCCGGTCCCACCCCCACGCCCGTTCCGACGCCCGTGCCCAGGCCGACCCCGGCGCCCAGGCCGACGCACCGCGTGGTCGTCCCGCCCCCGCGGGTCACCCCGCCGCCGCGCGTCGAGCCCTCGCCGGCCCCGGAGCCGAGCAGCAGTCCGGAGCCCGTCGTCACCCCCGCGCCGACCCCGTCGCCGCGGCACGCCCCGCCTCCGCGCCCGGCCGTCCACTGGCCGGCCCCTGCCGCGGCCCCGGCGCCCCCCAAGCACCAACGGCGGCCGCTGATGATGACGATGCTGCTCACGACGGTGCCGGGACTGCTCGCGGCGGCCGTGCTCCGGCCGGGCTCGCACGTGTACCGCAGGGCCCGTTGACGTCGTTCCGACGACCGGTGACCCGTAGACCCGCTGTCAGTTACGTCAGCTAGGAGTTCGTCATGTCGCAGTGGATTGCTCTGGTGATCGCGATGGCCGCGGCCTGCGTGGTCGTCATCACCGTCGTGGTGCTCAGACAGCGGCGCGTCCCGGTGGACGACGACCCCACCGAGACGCCCGACGTCATCGAGTACATGACGATGATGATCGGGGTGATCTACGCGATCGTCCTGGGCCTGGCGATCGCCGGAGTGTGGGAGGGCCAGGGCGCGGCGCAGGACGACGTGATGCGTGAGGCGCAGGCCCTGCACGAGATCAGCACGCGCGTGCAGGTGTATCCGCCCGAGGTGCGGGACCGGATCCGGGCGGACGTCGACGCGTACGTCTCGTACGTGGTCCACAAGGAGTGGCCGTACATGGCCGACCACGGCACCCTCTCCCCGAAGGGGACGGAACTGCTGTCGGCGGTGCGCCGCGACGTGACGGACTACGCGCCCAAGGGGGACCTGGACGCCCAGGCCTACCAGCCGGTGGTGGACCAGGTCGCGGTGGCCGACGAGGCGCGTACCGCGCGGGGCCAGAACGCGGGCGCGACGATGCCCGGGATGGTGTGGTTCGGCCTCATCGCGGGCGCCCTGGTGACGGTGGGGCTGATCTTCACGCTGCAGATCCGCCGCTCGGGCCGGGAGTTGCTGCTCGCGGGCCTGTTCAGCGCGCTCATCGCGTTCCTGCTGTTCCTGATCTGGGACCTCGACGCGCCCTTCGGCCGGGGCATCGCGGTCGCCCCCGATGTGTTCCTGGACCTGTTCCCGGCACTGAAGTAGCGGAGCCGGAGCGGGGCGTACAACAGAAGGGCGGTGGCCCGGGGAGGGATCCCCGGGCCACCGCCCTTCCGCTTGCCGTTCTAGTCGCGCCAGTTGGCGATGTTGACGTTCTCCAGAACGCCGAGGGCGTCCGGGACGAGCACCGCGGCGGAGTAGTAGGCGCTGACGAGGTAGCTGATGATGGCCTTCTCGCTCAGCCCCATGAACCGCACGTTCAGCCCGGGCTCGTACTCGTCCGGGATGCCGGTCTGGCGCAGGCCGATGACGCCCTGGTTGTCCTCCCCGGTACGCACCGCGATGATCGAGCTGGTGCGGGCCTCACTGATCGGGATCTTGTTGCAGCTCAGAATCGGCACACCGCGCCAGGCGGGGACGGTGCTGCCGCTGACCTCGACCGAGCTCGGGTACAGCCCCTTGCGGGTCCATTCGCGGCCGATGGCGGCGATGGTGCGGGGGTGGGCGAGCAGGAAGCGGGTGCCGCGGCGGCGGCTGATGAGTTCGTCGAGGTCGTCGGGGAGCGGGGGGCCGGCGTGCGGCTGGATCC